>CAJMNK010000001.1 GCA_905214905.1 uncultured bacterium
GAGCGTCCGGCTGATAACCGGGAGGTCACAAGTTCGAATCTTGTCAGGTCCACCACTTTCTTTCGCAATAAACACCCCAGCGAGAGCCGAGTCGCCGCTGGGGTGTTTATTACTTTCTCCGTGGGGGTTTAGCTCAGCTGGGAGAGCGCGGGCTTTGCAAGCCTGAGGTCAGGGGTTCGATCCCCCTAACCTCCACCATGATGGACCTGTAGCTCAGTTGGTTAGAGCGTCCGGCTGATAACCGGGAGGTCACAAGTTCGAATCTTGTCAGGTCCACCATCAAAACGTTAAGAGCCCTGGGGCATTGCCTCGGGGCTTTTTTCTTATCCAACATAAGTAGTCAAAATAGCCCCGTCCCAAATTAACTACTTTGATTTTGTGTGCTGGGCGAAAGATTGGGTAGTATAGCTATTCAATGCGGCGACCCTGCCGCGTGTTAACCGCTACGTACCGGAGGTGTTCCATGGTTCGCGTCGACATAGAGACCATCGTCATGGCCGCCGGTCCCGTGCCATCGCTTATCGTGCTTCGCGAGCGCTGCGGCAAGTCGGATTCGACGGCGCCCCTGCGTTCGCTTTCCATTCAGACCGGCTCGTTTGAGGCCGCGGCAATTAGCCGTGGCATCGATAGCGGTCGCGCCGAGCGCCCGATAACGCATGACCTGCTGCTTGACACCGTCGATGCCCTGGGCGCCAAGCTCGAGCGCATCGAGATCGTTCGTGCCGAGCCGCCGGTGTTCTATGCGACGATTGTCGTGCTGGCCGATGGTGACGAACGAAAGATTGACGCCCGCCCCAGCGACGCCATTGCCCTTGCCGTGCGCAGCAATGCCCCCATGTTTGTGGAGGACGACATCATGAATCGCCTGGGTACCGTTTCTGTCCATGCCGAGGAAGTTGACGACGAGCGGGAGTTCGAGAAGTTCGACGAGTTCGTCCATACGCTCTCCCCCGATGATTTCTAAATGTCTGGCACGCGAGCGGAGAGGTCGCTGATGGGCACCCGCGTATCGGCTGAAGCGGCCGCCATCGCGCGTGAAGCCCAGATGCGCTCGGAGGCATCCGAGGCGGCTCGCATCGCCTATGTGACGCAGGCCCGCACGCTTCGCGAGCGCCGCGGCTCCTATATCAAGATGGTTATCATCTCCGCCCTTGTCGCGGTAATCTGTTCTCGTCTTCGTGGTACAGTTGGTGCGCTTGGGTTTTCGATTTCAACAGGCTTGGTAATCTGGGGTGTGGTCGATGCGGTAATGCTGACCAACCAGATCAAGGTACTCGACAAGCGCGCGATGGATATGGTGCGCGCCCGCGACGCTGCCGCCAAGATCGCTGCCGAGGCACAAGAACTGTAACGACGCCGGATTCGATGGGAAGGTCTAGAGATGGCACAGGATATGCAGGACGCCGGTAACGTCTCCGCCGAGCTCGACGCCATGGTGTGTGACCTGATTGGTGCGTTCTTGGACGACCTTGCCGCCGGCGAGAATCCGGGCGTAGTTGTGGCGATCGAGGACGCCGCTTCCAACCGCTATCTGGCCGCGCTCGACGAGGATGGCGAGGAGGCATGCCTGGAGGCTGCCACCAACTTTATCTCCGAGCACAAGATGGGTCTTAAGGACGAGGGCCTGGGCCGTATCGCCCGCTATGCCATCGGCTATACCGGCTGCGTCGAGATTGACGGCGGCTATCACGATGCTCTGCTCGTGAGCTTCTTTGAGACCACGCTCGAGAGCGGCTTTTCGGCATATGTGCTGTATGAGGGCATGGGCGCCGGCGATGGTTTTATGTGGAGCGACCCTGAACCTGCAGGTGAGGAAACCCCTCTCATCTAAAATCGCTAAAATAAACGAGTTTTCGGTAAAAGGCTCAATATTCCCGCTGAGCGTTGTATCGCTGGGCGGGCCGCATACGCGTGCCGTTTGTATATGGATAGAAGATAGGGGAACTACATGCGCGTAGACAATCTGAGGAACATCGCCATCATCGCCCACGTCGACCACGGCAAGACGACGATGGTCGACAAGCTCCTGCGTGCCACGGATGCCTTCCGTGCCAACCAGCAGGTCGAGGACCGCGTCCTGGACTCTAACGACCAGGAGCGCGAGCGCGGCATTACGATTCTCGCCAAGAACATCTCTATCGAGTACAAAGACGTCAAGATCAACGTCATCGACACCCCGGGCCACGCCGACTTTGGCGGCGAGGTCGAGCGCGTGCTGCGTATGGCCGACGGCGCCCTGCTGCTGGTCGACGCTTTTGAGGGCCCCATGCCCCAGACCCGCTTCGTGCTGCGTCACGCTATCGACACCGGCCTCAAGATCATGATCGTCATCAACAAGATCGATCGTCCGGGCGCCAACCCCGAGAAGGCCTACAACGACTGCCTCGATCTTATGGCCGACCTGGGCGCTACCGACGACCAGCTCGAGTTCGCCATGGAGCACGTGGTCTACGCCAGCGCCATGAATGGCTTTGCCCGCCTTGACCCCAACGACGGCAACATGGACATGTACCCGCTGCTCGACATGATCATCGACGACATGCCCGCACCCGAGGTTGACGAGAACGCCCCGCTGGCCATGCAGTGCGTGACCATCGATCACTCCAACTTCGTCGGCCGCATCGGCATCGGTCGCGTGTACTCCGGCACCATCCACCAGGGCGACCAGATTCTGGTTGTGAAGAACGACGGCTCCAGCGCCACCGCTACCGTCAAGCAGCTCTTTACCTTCGACTACCTGGGTCGCACCGAGTGCCAGGAAGTCGGCGCCGGCGATATCGCCGCCGTCGTGGGTATTGACCGCACCGATATCGGCGATGTTTACACCGACCCCGAGAACCCCGTCGAGCTCGAGCCCATTGAGATCGACCCGCCGACCCTGTCCATCGTCTTCGAGGCTTCGACCTCCCCGCTCGTCGGCCGCGATGGCGACATCGTGGGCGCCCGTCAGCTCAAGGAGCGCCTGTTCAACGAGGCCGAGAACAACGTGACCATGAAGATCGAGGAGCTCGAGGACAAGAGTGGCGTCGAGGTCTCTGGCCGCGGCATTCTGCACCTGTCCGTCCTGATGGAGTCCATGCGCCGCGAGGGCTTTGAGTTCCAGGTCGGTCGTCCCCGCGTTCTGTTTAAGAAGGACGAGAACGGCAACAAGCTGGAGCCTGTCGAGCAGGCTGTTGTCGAGTGCCCGGACGAGTACTCGGGCAAGGTTGTCGAGGTCTTCGGTACCTCCGGTGGCATCATGACGAGCATGGACACCTCGGGCATCGTGACGCACCTTGAGTTTAAGATCCCGACGCGCGGCATCATGGGTCTTAAGAACCGCATCATGAACGTCACCCACGGCGAGGGCGTGTTCTACCACACCTTCCTTGAGTATGGTCCCTACGCCGGCGAGATCGGCAACCGCCAGAACGGCGCCATGATCTCCATGACCACCGAGAAGGCCGTTGCCTACGCTCTGGGTACGCTGCAGGAGCGCGGCCAGCTGTTTGTTGAGCCGGGTACCGAGTGCTACGAGGGCATGATCGTGGGCGAGCGCAGCAAGGCCGGCGACATGGTCGTCAACATCGCCCGCACCAAGAACCTGGGTAACCAGCGTTCCTCGACCTCCGACATCTCCGTGCAGCTGGTGCCGCCTCGCACCTTCTCTCTGGAGGAGGCGCTGGAGTACATCGCCGACGACGAGCTGGTGGAGATTACTCCCAAGAACATCCGCCTGCGCAAGCGTCTGCTCAACGCCACCGACCGTAAGAAGGCAGCCGTCCGCGCCGGCCAGGTCAACAAATAAGCGCTGGGCTTTATAGCGACTAACAAGAAAGGGCGTCGACCGCGATGGTCGGCGCCCTTTTTGGTGCAAGGGGACAGGTTCGTTTGCACCACAGCTGGGGCGACTATCCCTCCGATCGGCCTTCCAGTCAAAGTTAAATTGTTTAAACATATACATAATTTCACTGAATATAGCCGGTATGATACAAAACTGTTAACAGGTAAATATCAACTGGTATTAAATTAAAAGACCTCTTTACCTGCGGTTTACATGACTGGTATCTATATTGTATTTTATGCATTGTGGCATAGACGAACCGTCTTAGAAGTTGCTCCCCAGTGGGTTCTTGCAATGCGCTAGGTAGGTTCTCGTTGATGTTGGGGTTTGTGTTCGGTCCGACGATTCGCCGTATTCCACAACGTGTTGTAGGAATTAGGGGACAACTATGGACGCACACCGCTCACGGTCGCTGGGTATGGCGGCCCTGATCTTCATTTTGATTAGCCTCACCGCCGCAGTTTTTCACGGTGCAGCCCCAGTGCGCGCCGAGGATGCGACGACGCCGGCGCCGATTGAGATCAACGGCGATACGGCAACGGTTGAGGTCAAGCTGTATACCGATGAGAACCATAATAAGCCTTTGGGTGATACTGCCGTAACGTCTACTTCGAAGCTCTACGGAGCTTTCTCGGCACGGTTCATAAGTGATAAGGCGCCTACGCCTCGGAACTACATCGCTGTCTACGAGCTCCCCGATACCATAGTCATTGACAAAAACGCCGGTGGCGACCTCATGGAGGGTCCGGAGGCTACTGCCGAAAAGGCTGGTACGTGGGAGATCAAGGACAATAAGGTCATTTTTACGTTTGACAAGAGCTGGCTCGACAAAAACCCTGCGGAAATTTTTGTCGGAGCCAATTTTTCATTTGAGTTAGCAAATAAGAACGCTGGCTCGGACAGCAGTACACCTATCAAGTTCCCCGGTGCGGGATCAATCAATATTCCAACTACGGATGGCGCCGTCAAAGGGGAGAAATCAGGAGCCTTCTCCCAGGGCGCCGATGGCGTGGCCAAAGTTACGTGGACCGTCAAGCTTACCGTCGAATCGTATGCAACGAATGTCAAGTTGACCGATACGCTGGGCGCTAACTTCGACTTTGTGGATGGCAGCTTCACGCTCGATGGCAAGAAGCTCGGTCCGCAGCCGACGGTCGACGGTCAGACTGTGACCATCGACAATCTGGGCAACCTTTCCCAGGGGAAGCACACGATTACGTATGAGACGGTGCTGAAGAGCGGTGTTTCCGCGGGTAACGGCGAGTTTGTCGACGAGCAGGACGCATCCAAGAACACGGCAACGTGGGAGTGGGGCAGCTCGAGCGATCGCCAGAGCGGCTCCGTGACTGCTGCTCCCAGCAAGTTTCGCTATGACATGATCAAGAAGTCTGACGGTTCGGGCTCGCCCTCCGATATCTCGTGGACTGTCGCACTCAATCAAGGCGAACTCAAAGTTGATATGAGCGGCTATATGTTCACTGACCGTCTGGATGATAAGCAAACGTATACAGGGGGCTACACGGTTTACAAGGGCAGCTCCGGGTCGGAGGTTCTTGCGACCGGCGCGCTCGATCCGTCGCAGAGCTCGTTTTCTTACACGTTCCCGACCGACCTTGCCGACAAGCACGCCACCTATCGTATCGTCTATCACACCAAGATGAACGACACGAGCTCGTACGACACCGTGCGCAATAACGCGACTATCGAGCGCGAGGGTTCCGTTTCCGGCGCCAGCGAAGGCCAGTTCACGCCGCAGCTGGTCGGTACGCCGATCACTAAGAGGCTCGTGAGCTCCGATGAAGCCGCGACGACGGGTAGAGCGACGTGGGAGACGCGTGTCGCGCTTAAGGCCATTGTTAATGCGGTCAATCCTGGTTTGGTGACGGTGAAGGATACGTTTCAGTCGGCCTGGTCGCAGAATCTCGGTGTCGACGAAGGGGCCATTACCATCAAAATCGGCAAGACCGTGCTGGTGCGGGATGCCGACTGGAAACTGACGGCAAGCTGGCCGGTCGGCGGAACAAAGAGAAATTTCAATCTTGATATATATGTTAACGACAAAGTGAAAGCCGCCCTCGAGAACGAGGACTACGCCGTTATCACCTATGCCACCACATCAGATGCGCTGTCGGGCTGGTACTCAAACTTCGCGTCGGTCAGCGCGACGGGCCTGAATCTTCAGTGGCCGTACACCGACCTCGTCATGTACGTTGCCAACCAAGAAACGACGCCTGCGGTCGAGAAGCCGGAGGCGGAGTCGAAAGTGTCTTGGGACGAGGACTTCGACTGGGGTGCCGTCGACGGCTCGGACGAGAAGGGGGCCTGGGTCGTCGACTGGACGGTGTACGCGAATCGCCAGAAGGGTAATAAAGACGCAAATGGCGAATTCGAGTACTACGGTGCCGGAAAGCTTAACGGCGCGCCGCTGAACATAGTCGATACCCTCCCGGACGGCATGAGCTATGTTTCGGGCTTCGCAAAGTACACGCTCGTGCGGAATCCCTACGATCAGCATACGGGGCTTCATCGCGGAAGCGAGGCCGAGACGGTCGTTGATGATTGGCAGCTTGCCACCGACAACGTCAGCAGCGATGGCAACACTGTCGCCTTTTCTATTCCCATGACTGAACTTGGAAGTTATGCCGGCTACGCAAAGCTAACGTATCGAACGGCGGTCAAACGCGGCGAGCTCGATACCTCCAAGAATGAGGTGAAGTTCATCAACTCGGCAAGCGCAGTGTCGGGAAATAAGGAGTTCAAACCCGGTAGCGGTACCGTCACCATCAAGAACAACGTCATCAAAAAGACCGGTGAGCAGGTCAGTAGTAGCAATCGAATAAAGTACACCATTCTTGTTAACGAATCTGCTGTTGCCCTTAAGAGTGGCACTGACTTCCTTGAGCTCGTCGATACCATGGATGCCAAGTGCACGCTGGTGCCGTCGATGCTTAAGGTCTATGAGCGGGTGAATGGCGCCTGGTCACCGCTGACTGATAAGGACTATTCGTCGAAGATGGAGCAAGTCAATGATGAATCTGGCTCGCGTACGAAGTTGACTCTTGAGGTGCCCGACGAGAAATACCTCAAGGTCGAGTACGAGGTTATCCCGACCGGAAACCCCGGTGAAGAGGTGTCTCTTTCCAATACCGCCAAGCTTACGGGTGTGACGGAAGGCACAGCGATTGACGAGCGAATATGGACCATCCAGAACGCTTCCGCTAGTGCGGGTGGCAATGGTTACGGCATCACGATGACCAAGTACGACGCCCAGCAGGTCGGTGCTACGCTCAAAGGGGCGGAGTTCACGCTCTACAGCGTGAATATGGACCAGGTTGCAACGGCGGGTATCGAAAACGCAAGGACTGAGTTTGAAACCGCCACGACCGACGACAACGGTAGGATCTCGTTTGGCGAAGAAAAGAAGGCGATGGCCAATTGCGAGCTCTACCAGCTTGTGGAGTCGAGGGCACCCGATGGCTACGCTACGGCAAACCCCATTTGGATTATGCTCAAGGGCAATGCGGGTACGGAGGAATATCAGAACAAGCTTGAAAAGGCGAGGAGCGTTGTCAAAGACGCGGAGATTGTCGGCGATGCCAAGAAGGACGAGATCTGGGTCTACGACAATCGTTTGACGGGATCAGCGGTTATCCAGGCAAAGAAAAGACTTGAAGGCGGGACGTTCAAGAAAGGACAGTTCTCGTTTGCGCTTAAGGACGGCGACGGTAAGGTGCTCCAGACGGTGACCAATGATGCCGCGGGCAACGTCTCCTTCAACGTCGACTACAACAAGGCAGGAACCTATACCTACACCATTTCCGAGGTCGAGCCCAAGGGTGCCGTCGACCATGTTAAAGATCACATCACCTATGACACGACCCCGCGCAAAGTCACGGTTAAGGTAACTAATGGCGCGGACCAGCTCAACGCCGTAGTTACCTATAACGATAGCTCTCAGGACCCACCGACCTTTACCAACACGTATTCGACCACGCTTCCCGAGGCAGGCGGTGCTGGCCTGACTATGACATATCTGGCTGGCGCTTCGCTGCTGTGCTTTGCCGCGACATGGATGCATGCTCGTCGCCATCGCGATCAAGGTCGAGGTGGTAGCCGTGAGTAGGCTTAACCGCCGCTTGTTGGCTGCCGCGACGATAATCATGGTTGCTATTCTGTCTTTCGCGATTGCCCCTGGGATGGCTCATGCTGCCGATACCGGTGCCATTACGGTGGACGGTACGGTTGCGACGCGGTATGACGCGTACCAGCTCTTTTCGGCGACCGTTGTCGACGACGCCGATACTGACCAAAAAATTGCAACTGACGTAACGTGGGCGAATGATGCCGTTCGCCAGGCCGTTCTTCCGGTGCTTCATGATGCGGGGCTTGATGGCTCGGCATCGACGGCGCAAGCGGCTGCCGAATGGATGAATGCTGACGGGCATATGACGACCGCGCTGACGGCAAAGCTTGCCCGCGCGATTTGCAATGTCGGCGCAACTTCCGTGGGCCTTAACGCGAGCACGGCGGCCGAGCTGCCCTGCGGCTACTGGCTCATCGTCGCCGACGACGACGCCATCGCCCAGGGCGAGGCCGGCACCGCGCCGATCATGGCCCTGGTCGGCGGCAGCGCCGTCACCGTCAAGCCCAAGGCGGCGACCCCCAAGGTTGCCAAGCATGTGCTGGAGGACAGCACCGCCGCATGGCAGAAGGCCGCCGACGCCACCGTGGGTGACGACCTGTACTGGCGCCTCTCGGCCGCGGTCCCGGCGGGGCTCACGGCCTACGACACCTATGCGGTGCGGTTCGTCGACACCATGAGCGCGGGGCTCGACCCCTCCAAGGCGGCCGCGAGCGTGCGCGTGTACGTGGCGGCGGGCGCGGACGGCGGCTTTGATGCGGTCGCATGTGAGGGCGGCAACGTCAGCTCGACGCCGGCTAAAGGGTGGACAGACATAACTTCACGGTGCAAGGTCTCGGTCGAGGGCAATGCCTTCACCGTGCGTACCGGCGACCTCATCGCCGCGCTCGGCGGGGCCGACGCCTTCACCGCGGGCGCCCGCGTGGTCGCCGTGTACAATGCGCCGTTGGGGGCCAACTGCAATCGAGGTGCCACCAAGGGCAATCCCAACGAGGTCTACCTGCGTTACCCGCGATCTCCCCTCGCCGACCAGTCCGGCGATGCTGGATTTACCCGCACGCCGAGCGATGACGCGTGCGCCTACACCTGGGGACTCAGTCTGATCAAGCGCTCAAGCTCGGACGATAAACCGCTCGCGGGCGCCAAGCTGCGCATCATCGATGACCGCGGGCGCATTCTAACGACTGACGGCTCGTGGTCGACGGATGCCGCCGCGCACGTCACCACGGGCGCGGACGGCCACGTGGAATTGACCGGTGTGGACGCGGGTGTCTACACCGTCGAAGAGGTCGCGGCTCCCAAGGGATACGCCGCCTTTGAAGGCAAACGTACGGTGACGGTTACGGCCGAGGGCCTGGACGTTAAACAGGTGACGGCCGCGAAGCCCAAGGTGACCGTGTCGGCCGAAAGCCCTCTGCGGGTTGATACCGCCGATGCCGGGACGGGTTCGATTGAGCTGTCGGTGCTCAACACCCCAAGCAAAGAAGCAAGTCGAGGCTTTATGCCCTCGACGGGAGATAGAGCGTTGGTGCTGGTGGCGGCTTTGGCTGCCATCGGAGTGGCGGCTATTGTTGTCGCGCTCGTCATCAAGCGGGGAGGAGGTCGCCGTGAAAAATAATTGTCCCCCCCCCTTGCTCAATGGCGTACTGCCTCCGTAGCGAGTGACGCGCAGGTCTACCGACCTGATGATCATTGGTTTTGAAAAAGTTACTAGAGAACCCTCCAAGAAAGAGGACCAAACATGAAGGCAACCAAGAACATCGCACGCCTGGCAGTGACAGCAGGCCTCACAGCAGCGTTGAGCTTCGGCGGCGTCATGGCCCCGGTGACCATGGCGTTTGCTGAGGTTGGGTCGACGGTCCCGGCCAACAGCATCAAGATCAGCCCCTCCAAGGGCAATGAAACCAACAAGTACAAGGCGTACCAGATTTTCAAGGCCAATGTTGTCGATGAAAAGGATGGCAAAGTCGTTTCGAATGTTGATTGGGCGAGTGGGAAGGCAGAGCAAGCGGTTCTCGGCTACCTTAAAACGGTGACCGGGTCCGGCATTACTGATAGCTCTACCGCACAGAATGTCGTCGATTATCTGTCCAAATGCACCTCTGGAACTGGCAGCACAACTGCTATCACGAATGACAATCTGTTTAACGGATTGGCAAAGGAGGTCGAAAAGAGCGTGGATCAGACGAAGGGATCCTTTGGCGCTGGCGATGTTTTTACGCCCACGGATGGCGAGGGCAACGTCTCGCAAGGATACTATCTCTTTGTGACCGATACGACCTCAATTGCCGGGGACGATACGAAGGATACCAGTACGGCCACCTCGCCGATTTTCGCCATTGTAGGCGCTCGAGGTGTTACGGTCGACGAGAAGACCAACATTCCTACAGTCAGCAAGGCTGTCATGGATGACAAGGATCAATCTTGGGAAACAGGGGCCAAAGGCGACCCCAATAAGGCCGCTGACTCAGCTATGGACGATTGGGTCGATTATAAACTCGTCGGTACGGTTGCGAGTAATATCGACACCTATAGCGACTATAACTACCGCTTCACGGATAAACTGCCCAAGTCCATGACGCCCAAGTTCGTTGATGACAATGAGAATAATGTTCCGGATGTCACGGTTAAGATCGGCAACCAGACCGTTAAGAATGATGATGAGCATGGCTACACTAAAAACTTCTCGAATACCAACGAGCTTACCGTTAACTTCAAGAATCTTAAGGATTGCGTTGACGCTAAAGGTGCCCCCATTACCGTCAACGCTGACTCGAAGGTGACCGTCGAGTACAAGGCCAAGCTCGACTCCTCCAAGATTTTCGACAGTAATAATGTCATTAAGGATGAATTCGAGGGTCTCATCGGCAAAGCCCAGACTAATACGGTTAAGCTAACTTATTCTAACAATCCGCATATCATTGATGGTGTTGGCACTACGGTTGTGCACCCTGCCTACGACTACACCTATGGCATCGATGTCACCAAGGTGGGCAGCGATGTGGATGGAAATGGTAAGCATCCTGCCCTCCGAAACGTCGAGTTCACTCTGCAGGAAGTTGTTAACGACAGCGTTCAAGAGCAATACATCGATGCTAAGGGCGTGAAGCACAGCAAAGATGAGAATGTCACGCTCAAGACGAACCAGGATGGCGAGATTAACGTCGTGGGTCTTGATGAAGGCACCTATATCCTTAAAGAGGTTAAGCCGGCGCCTGGCTACAATAACTCCGCTTCCAAAGGTGTCACGTTTACCATTGCCCGCGGGACGCTTAAGCAGGATGGCTCCGCAGTGACTCCCGACAAGGATTCTGCCAACGTTACTGCTGCTGATGGTGTCATAAAGGCCGATTCTGCCGCCGTATCTACCGGCAAGCTCAGCTTTACCATTATCGACAAGAAGGGCTCTGGCCTCCCACTCACCGGTCTTAATGGCGTGACCTTTACTTGGATCGCTGGTGGCGCGGTGCTGTGCATTGGCGTGGCGCATCTCATCCGTAGTCGTAAGCGCGACGACGGCTCTGAGGAGTAGTTGTTCGCCTCGACTATCAATACGAGACATGAAAAAGCGGGGCACCCGGTCGAATGTGATCGGGTGCCCCGCTTCGTTTGTTGGTGCAAAGTAACCTGACCCCTTTGCACCACCACAAAGGTGCCTGTCCCCTTTGTGGTGATTGGCGGCTAAGCGGTGGGGAGTCCTGGCGTGTTGGAGGTTTGCTGCGGCTTGAGGTGGGCGTTGCGCCAGATGATTTGGATGATGTAGCCGAGTGCAAAGACGAAGGCTACGCCGCTGATGAAATCGCCTACGAGGGGGATTGCCGTAAGCGCGCCTGCGATCACGCCGCCGGCGGCTGCCATGGCGTAGCGGTTCTGGTTGTGTCCGACCATGCGGGCAATCGCGCACCCCGCAAAGGCGCTCGACACCAACGTGATGCCGATAACGCCGCACAAGAGGGTTCCGGCAAGCGGCAGGCCAGCGATTGAGATAATTAGCAGTAGGACGGCGGGGACGATAGCAATCGTGCCCAGAAGGCCGCTCACCCACAGGGGCGTGGGGCGCTGGTGGAGCATTCCGGCGGCGCTGGCGGTCGCGCGCGGAAAGACGAGCTCGAGCAGCAGAGCGACAAAGCAGGTCGAGAGCGCCGCGGCGACGATGCCGCCGATGACATCGTTAACAGTGGAAGTATCCTCGTTCTCGGTGCGGTCGATCTTGAGCGCGCCGACCTCGGCTCCCGCAGCGCGCTCGGGGTCCTCGGAGACGTGCGCGTTCACGGTGCCGGTGATGTGGGCGTTTTTGCCCAGGATGAGCTTGTCGGCCCAAACCTCAACATCGCCCTCGACGGTGCCATCGATGGTCACCGTATCGCCCGCAAGCGCTGCCGACTTGGTAGAGCCGCGCAGGGCAACCGTCTCGCCTATCGCATAGAAACAGTTGGCAGTGCTGTCGGAATTGAGCACGACATGCTGGCCGGCAACGGTCACGCTGCCATCAACCGTAGTCTTGGCAATGTCGATGGTGCGCGCCGCCAAGCGGACGGCGCCGCCCACCGTGCAGTCGCGGATGGAGAGGCTCTCGCCTGCTGCAATTATGTCGCGGCCGATGGACGCATCGTCCAAGTTGAGGGCCTGACCTGCCCAGTACAGGTCACCTTCGACGCCGGACGAATTGGCGTCATTGTCGGTCGCAAGTACGTTGCCTGCGGTGTCTGTGCCGGCGAACGACGCCGTGGGAAGCGCGGTGATCGCCAGCGCGATGAGTGCGAATAGGATGGTGATGCGGCCCCACGCTTTACAGCGCTGGGTCGACGGGAATTGATTGCGGGGCATAGTGAATCCTTCGTTAGATGCTCGATATGCATCTAACAGGGTACCCAACGCGTGGGCGCTCTAAAAGAACCTCTCGGTTGTATTTCGAAGGATGAGCCCGCGCAATCTACTTTTTGCGGTGCAAAAAGCGCGCGATGTCCTCTTCGGTGGGGCTTTTGATGTCAAAGCGCAGCGAGAGCCAGCGCAGACCCATGGTCACGACAACGCATACGACCAGCGCGGCGACATTGCTCATGATGCCGCTCATAACGAGACACACATAGCTTGTCGATCCGGCGATGGCGGCGATGGCATAAAAGTTAGTACGTTGGAAAATGCCCGGAACCACGCCCATAAAGCCGTCGCGCAACATGCCACCGCCCACCGCGGTGAAAAAGCCCATCATGATGCACACCGCCGGCGCAAAGCCGTAGACCAGCGCCTTGTCTGCTCCAGTGGCGGCGTAGATGCCGACCGAGATGATGTCGAGCAGGGGAATGAGTTTTTCGGGCTTGTCGACGATTGCCGGGAAAATATAGATGATGGCTGCCGTGGCAATGGAAAGCGGCAGCGCCATTGGCTGGTTGAGGATGTAGACGTTGCCCACCTGCAGCGTCATGTCGCGTAAAAGACCGCCGCCCAAGCCACAGACCACGGCGAGCGCAACTGCACCCACCAGGTCGAGTTTGTGCTCGCGCGCGACCAACACGCCCGAGATTGAAGCCGCGACGACGGCGAACATTTCGAGCCAAAACGGGATGGCGACCATGGCATCCGTGGCGTGTGAGGTAACGGTCATAGCGGCGACGACGGGCAAGATGGGGTCCTTCTGATTGCGAGTTTAGACAATGCCCGTACATAGTACATGGTTGACGGGTCTGGCGACCCTATTGCTCGGTAAACGGTCGGGACTGGATGCGGGCGTGGCGTTACTGGAATGCCAGGGATCCAAAACATGTACGTCACCCTCCAAAAACGACATTTTTCGACATCTTTGGAGGATGACGTACATGTTTGGATTGAGCTCACAGCATGAGTGAGTTGATTTACTCACATCCGGTATATTTCCCCACTTCAACGGACATAAGAGTTGGATACTGGCTCAGAGCGAGAGGCCCTCAATGGATACCCCTGTTCTCATTTCGCATAAAACCGCATGGCTTGTCCATCATGCACCCCAGAATTTGGTTCAGTCTCTTGCGCGGCACGACTACCAGATAGGCGCACAAGGCATCTCCACCCAGCAACGTGTTGCGCGCATACGACAGGCCCTTACCGACTGCGGCATTCCGTCCGATATGCTTAAGACTATCGATATCGCGGTCGTATTCGAATTTGAGCGAATTCGTACCAAAGGCGTCGTCTGCCACATTCTTGGACAAAATCTTCCCTACGAGCATATTAACGAGTTGACGCCCGGAATCTTCATCACCGACGAAGCCTTCACCTTCGTGCTCGCTGCCGAGTGGATGGATAGGATCGAATATCTCGAATATGGCTATGAAGTTTGCGGCGATTATCGCATGAGGCTCAATCCCGCCGACCCTTATACCGAGCAACCAGCCACCACCTCCAAGGATGAAATAATCGAACTGCTCGATCGGCATCCCGGCAAACCCGGTGCCACACGTGCACGGCTCGCGCTCAGGCACATCTACGATTGCTCGGCCTCGCCTATGGAGACCGCTTCGGCAATCGCCCTCTCGCTCCCAACAAGCGAAGGCGGCGTTGGCATCCGAGGTATCGAACTCAACAAACCGCTCGAGATCCCTCAACGTCTCTGGCATTGCGCCAAAGCTCGAACACTCAAAATCGATGCGCTCGTTACCTACAAGCGCAGGGAGCTCGGTATCGAATATAAGGGCGGCTTTCACGATGAGTTCGAACGCAAAGGAGCAGATGCGGAGCGAGAGGCCGTTCTCTCCCAAATGGGATATCGAATCGTTACGCTCACTTCGGCTCAGTTCGGCAGCCAGCTCGCCTTTCACCGCGCCATGAACAACATTCGCGAAGCACTCGACATGCCTCGCTGTACCGATACCGGGCACCAGCGAGAGCAAAACGAACTACGCAAGGCGCTTATCCGCAACTGGAAAAGCATGCGAGACGAAGAGGTGCCTTCCGAATAGTGCCACTCCCGTGAGCTCAATCCAAACGTGTACGTCAGCCTCCAAAGATGTCGAAATATGTCGGTTTTGGAGGCTGACGTACACGTTTGGGGAAGCGTGGGATCGAGACGTATCTCGATAACAAAAAAGCTCCCGTTGTTGGGAGCTTTCTCAACCAAAATGGCGGAGGAGGAGGGATTCGAACCCTCGTGACCTTATACAGGCCAAACGGTTTTCGAGACCGCCGCATTCAACCACTCTGCCACCCCTCCGCGTGGGGTAAAAACAAAGCAGGCTCGAAGGCCTGCTTTGGAATTAACTGGCGGAGAGTCAGGGATTTGAACCCTGGAGACGCTTTTGACGCCTACACGATTTCCAATCGTGCTCCTTCGGCCACTCGGACAACTCTCCGTTAAATGCGAAAGTCAGTATACACGAGGAATCGCAAAGTGCAAACAGAAAAGTTGGCATTTTTTGAAACGCTTAGCTTCGTGACGGGATCCAAGATGCCAAAAACGACCTCTGACCAGCATGGCTGCATGCGGTAAATTGTTCAAAATTGGTATTTATAGATGACGTGGCAGCAATTTTAAAAATATTTGAACGGTGTTGTGAACCACTGGTATGCATTTCGCGATCACGGCCCTGCAATTGCTGACCTGCAGTTTGATTTGGTTTGTCCCCGCAGCGCCGTAGCTTGTCCACAGATTCGTCAAGCATTTGGTCAGCATTTGGTTGGAAGACGCATGAAGTGCCGTGTGAGTATGGACATATGTGGAGGTCATGAGGTTGTAGCTGCATGTTCTTGCAGCCTGGGAGGTTGAAAGATATTATTACCAAGTCTTTTCCTGCTTCAGGCGCACCTTCACGACCTGAAGCCACATTTGCCCAGAGGAGGTGACAATATGAAGGCTTATGAACTGCTGTTCTTTGTTGACCCGTCGCTCGACCCCGAGACTCGTCTCGCTGTTATGAAGCGTATCGATACCACGATCGCCGAGGGCGCTGGCAAGGTCGACTCCGTTGACGAGTGGGGCAAGCGCAAGCTCGCCTACGAGATCAACGACCTCACCGATGGTGACTACACCCTCATCAACTTCCACGCAGATCCTACCCAGATCGCCGAGCTTGATCGCGTCCTGCGCATCACCGACGCTGTGGTCCGCCACATGATCGTCCGTCGCGACGACCAGGAGTAAGACTGTCGTTTTGGACTGGGCTTGTGCCCCAAGAGGAAGTAGTGAGTTATGAGCATCAATCGAGTGAACATCACCGGTAACCTCACGCGTGATCCCGAGCTGCGCGCCACCGCTGGCGGAACCCAGGTTCTGTCCTTTGGCGTCGCCGTGAACGATCGTCGCCGCAACCCGCAGACTGGCGAGTGGGAGGACTATCCCAACTTTGTCGACTGCACTATGTTCGGCACGCGCGCCGAGGCCGTGAGCCGTTTCCTGGCAAAGGGAAACAAGGTCGCGATCGAGGGCAAGCTGCGCTACAGCTCTTGGGAGCGCGACGGCCAGCGCCGGAGCAAGCTTGAAGTCATCGTCGATGAGATCGAGTTTATGAGCTCCCGCGGTGGCCAGGGTGGCTACGATCAGGGCGGTTATGCCCCCGCAGCCCCTGCAGCGCCCGCACCGCGTCCTGCCGCACCGGTGGCTACGCCGCCCGCGGTCGACGTCTACGATGAGGACATCCCGTTTTAAGGGCTGTTCACCTATTTTTGAGTGAGAGGCGGCTTCGGTTCGCCGAAGTTGCCAAACGAAAGGTATTTTGACATGGCTAATGATTTTTCTGCACGTCAGCCGCGTCGTAAGTACTGCCAGTTCTGCAAGGAGAACACTGAGTTCATCGACTATAAGGACACTCAGCTTCTCCGTAAGTACATGACCGACCGTGGCAAGATCAAGCCCCGTCGCGTCACTGGCGCTTGCACGCAGCATCAGCATGACATCGCCAACGCCATCAAGCGCGCCCGCGAGATGGCTCTCCTGCCGTACACCGTCCCCGTGGTTTCCTCTCGTGGCAACCGCGACCGCGGCTAAGAAGGGAGACGCATCATGAAGGTTATTCTTCTCGATGAGATCAAGGGCAAGGGCGGCGAGGGTGACGTCGTAGAGGTCGCTCAGGGTTACGCTGAGAACTTCCTGTTCCCCAAGAAGCTCGCTGTTGCCGCCACCAAGGGCAACCTCAAGCAGCTTGACGAGCGTCGCAACAACATCGCCAAGCGCGAGGCCGTCCGTCTGGCTACCGCCAACGAGACCAAGGCTGCCTTCGAGGGCAAGACGGTCACCGTTGACGTCAAGGTCGGCGACGAGGGCATCCTCTTTGGCTCCGTTACCGCCGCTATGATCGCTGACGCCATCAAGGCTCAGCTCGGTATGGACATCGACCGCAAGCGCGTCGAGCTCGGTAAGCCCATCAAGGTTGCCGGTGCCCACACCGTTGCCATCTCGCTGTACCGCGAGATCAAGGCCGAGGTTGTCGTTCTCGTTGGCGTTACCGCCGAGGAGCTCGCTGCCGAGGCTGAGGCTGAGGAGGCCGCTGAGGTCGCCGAGGCCGAGACTGAGGCTGCTGCCGAGTAGCATTTGCTGCAACGCAACAATCTTGTTCTAAGAAGGGCGCTCTGGGAGACCAGGGCGCCCTTTTGTTTTCTACGCTCAGCGAGCGTCATGGCAGGCGTTGCGTCGAAGTCCTATACACGGGACCGTTCATCCGTTTCGTTCGGTGATGATTGCCGGGGCGCGGCCCGTTTTGGGACTGTGGCTGATACTATGGATGCTCGCAAGCGATATGAATGAGGATGCTCATGGCATATGATGAAAGGGAGACGGGGCTGACGGTCGAGGACCGTGGCTCCAAGTTGGGTCTCCCTCAAAACCAAGATGCAGAGGCCAATGTACTGGCCGCCATGCTGCTGTCGCCCGAGGTGGTCGAGGAGGCCCAGGTCGAGCTGCAGCCCGATGACTTCTACCGGCCCATTCATAAGACCATCTACACCGCGATGGTCGATATGTACAACAGCCGCATTCCCATCGACTCTATCTCGCTGATCGATTACCTGCGCAGCATCAACAAGCTTGATGCCGTGGGCGGCGAGGCCTACATTTTGGAGCTGATGGGTCAGACCCTGTCGCTCGTGAACTGGCAGCACCATGCCGCCATCGTCCGTCGCGACTCGATGCTACGCGAGCTGATCGGTGCCACCAACGAGATCAACGCACTGGCCTATAACGCCCCTACCGACACCAAAGAGGTCGTGGAGCTGGCCGAGAGCAAGCTGCTCAAGGTCACGGCGCGCGAGGTCAAGTCGAGCTATAAGACACTGACCGAGTTTATGGTCGAGGCCTATAACGAGGCCGAGGAAGTGTGTAAGGCCGGCGGACAGGCCGCGGGCGTGCCCACCGGCTTCCCGTCGCTCGACCGCATGCTTATGGGTTTCCGCGAGGGCCAGCTCATCATTATCGGCGCCCGCCCTGCCGTGGGTAAGACGTCGTTCGCTCTGAACCTGGCGCTGAATGCCGCCGCTGCGGGCTATACCGTTGGCTTCTTTTCGCTGGAGATGTCGGGCAAGGAAATTGCCCAGCGCCTGATTTGCGCCTACGCCATGATTTCGATCAGCGACTTCCGTACGGGCCGCATTAGCCCCGAGCAGTGGGCCAATATCAACGAGGCCACGCAGACTTTGTCTAAGCTCGACATTCTGATTGACGATACGCCCGGCACCACGGTGACCGAGATCCGCGCCAAGAGCCGCCGCATGCTTCACAACAAGGAGAAGGCCATCATTATCCTGGACTACCTGCAGCTGGTGAGTCCTCCGCCGGGGCGTCGCTCCGAGAGCCGTACCGTCGAGGTCTCCGAGATGTCGCGTGGTTTAAAGATCATGGCCAAGGAGCTCAAGATTCCGTTGATCGCGCTGTCGCAGCTGTCGCGTCAGGTCGAGTCCCGTACCGGCAAACGCCCGCAGCTTTCCGACCTGCGTGAATCGGGCTCCATCGAGCAGGACGCCGACATCGTTATGTTCTTGGACCGCTCCGCCGACGAGGCCGAGGCCTCGCGTGACGATCGACCCGACGAGGGCGTTACGCGTATCGTCGTGGCCAAGAACCGTTCGGGCCCGATCGGTGACGTCGACCTGATGTTCCTGCCGGCATCCACCAAGTTCTATGAGCTTGATGGGGCGCATACCGAGGAGTAGGACAGGCGCCCGTTGCACGGGTATACTGGGAATGTTTTGTGCTTCTGCGTGCCGGCGTGGCGCGTAGACAGTCCATGAATGTAAGGAGTAAACATGCCGTCAACCGTTTTGGTCGGTGCCCAGTGGGGCGATGAGGGCAAGGGTAAGATTTGCGACCTGGTCGCCGGCGACTTCGATGCCGTCGTGCGCTATTCGGGCGGTAATAACGCCGGCCACACCATCGTCGTCAACGGCAAGAAGTACGGCCTGCACCAGGTGCCCTCCGGCATCATGTATTCCGACCATGTGTCGGTGATCGGTAACGGCTGCGTCGTCAACCCCAAGGTTGTCCTTGAGGAGATTGACATGTTCGAGGCCGACGGCATCACCACCAAGAACCTCAAGATCAGTGGCAACGCGCACATCATCATGCCGTACCACATCGATCTGGATGGTGCTTTTGAGCAGAAGCTCGGCAAGAAGAACATCGGTACCACCAAGCGCGGCATCGGTCCGTGCTACCAGGACAAGATGGCCCGCATCGGCCTGCGCATGCAGGACATGCTGGACGAGGCGCTGTTCCGCGACAAGCTGGAGACTGCTCTTGCCCGCGTGAATCCCGAGCTCGAGCTCATCTACCACCTGCCCACCTACACCGTGGACCAGATCTGCGACGAGTACCTGCCCATGGCCGAGCGCCTGCGCCCCTACATCACCGAGACGAGCCTGCTGCTCAACAACATGATCGATGAGGGCAAGGACCTGCTGTTCGAGGGTGCCCAGGCGACGCTGCTCGACATCGATCACGGCACCTATCCGTACGTGACGTCTTCCAATTGCACCGCCGGCGGCGCCATCACCGGCTCCGGCGTCGGTATGAAGAATGTCGACCGCGTGCTGGGCGTCATGAAGGCCTATATCACCCGCGTCGGTTCGGGCCCCATGCCCACCGAGCTTTCCTATGAGTCCGAGGCCGGCCACACGCTGACCGAGGAGGGCCACGAGTACGGCGTGACCACCGGTCGCCGTCGTCGTTGCGGCTGGTTTGACGGCCCTATCGCCAACTATGCCTCGCGCGTCAACGGCCTCACCGACATCGCCATGACCAAGCTCGACGTGCTTTCGGCCTTCGACACCATTAAGGTATGCGTTGCCTATGACGTCGATGGCGAGCGTTACACGAGCGTGCCTGAGCACCAGGTGCGCTTTGAGCATGCCAAACCCATCTACGAGGAGCTCCCGGGCTGGAAGTGCGATATCACCGGTTGCCGCAGCTTTGACGAGCTGCCGCAGGAGGCTCAGGACTACGTGGCGTTTATCGAGGATCTGGCACACACCCGCGTGACGTTCATTGGCGTCGGCGCCGATCGCGAGCAGATCATCAACCGATTCTGGAAGTAATCGGCACTATTCGGTTATTGCGATATACCCCTTTGCAGCCCAAGCGGGCGGCCGAGGGGTATATTTGCTTTGTAATGGGTCCGCATGGTTGGCGGGCCGTTCATCCATAGAGGAGGCACCCTTGAAGGCGGACACTCAAACCATCGACATCCTGTTGTTGGGCAGCGGCGGCCGCGAGCATGCTCTGGCAGCTAAGCTCGCAGCATCACCGCGCGCCGGCAAGCTCTACATTGCGCCGGGTAACGGCGGCACCGCGAGCTGCGGCGAGAACGTGGTTCTCGACGATTGCGATCCTGCGGCCGTGGCGGCGTTTGCCCAGAGCCACGGATGCGGACTTGTGGTAATTGGCCCCGAGGCTCCGCTCGTGGCGGGCGTAGCCGATGCCGTGCGCGCGGCGGGCATTCCCTGCTTTGGCCCGGGTGCCGAGGGCGCTCAGATGGAGGGCTCCAAGCTGTTCTCCAAGCAGCTCATGGAGCGTGCCGGCATTCCGACGGCCGCCTACGGCTCGTTTACTGACGAGGCTTCGGCTCTTGCCTATGTGCGCGAGCAGGGTGCCCCGCTGGTCGTGAAGGCTGACGGCCTGGCCGCGGGCAAGGGCGTTATCGTGGCGACTGAGCTTGCGCAGGCCGAGGAAGCCGTGCGCGAGTGCTTTGGCGGCACCTTTGGCGATGCCGGCAACACCGTTGTCATTGAGGAAATGCTGGTTGGCCCCGAGTGCTCGCTGCTGGCCTTTACCGACGGCAAGACCGTGCGTCCTATGGCCACCTCGCAGGATCACAAGCGTGCGCTCGAGGGCGACCTTGGCCCCAACACCGGCGGCATGGGCGTTTACAGCCCGGTGCCCATCGTGACCGACGAGGAGCACGCCACGATGGTGGCGGTCATGGAGCAGACCGTGGCCGAGCTTGTCGCCGAGGGCATCGACTACCGCGGCTGCCTGTACGGAGGCTTTATGCTCACCCCCGCCGGCCCCAAGGTGCTGGAGTTCAACGCCCGCTTTGGCGACCCTGAGACGCAGGTCGTGCTGCCGCGCCTCAAGAACGACCTGGTCGAGGTCATGCTGGCTTGTGCCAACTGCGAGCTCGATCAGATTGAGCTCGATTGGCGTGACGAGTGGGCCGTGGCTGTTGTCCTGACGAGCGCGGGCTACCCCGGCAGCTACGAGAAGGGCAAAGTCATCACCGGCATCGCCGACGCCGAGGCCATGGAGAACGTGACCGTGTACCATGCCGGCACCGCCGTGGTGGATGGCCAGCTCGTGACCAACGGCGGCCGTGTGCTTGCCGTGACCGCGCTGGGCGACACGTTCGAGAACGCCCGCAACCTTGCCTACGAGGCTTGCGAGAAGATTGATTTTGAGGGCAAGACCCTGCGTCATGACATCGGTCTGCGCGCGCTGCGTGGCCGCGACGCCTGGGATGCCTAAAGTCCGAGAGGAATGAGACGGATGGACGAGAAGAACGAAGAGCTCGTGGACGCGCAGATCGTCGAAGAGGGCAGCCGCATGTATGGGCACGCCGAGGGCGAGCCTGGTGGCGAGGTCGCTGACGAGCCGTCGCTGGTACTGGGCGACGACGACCCGCACGATGCCGAGCTGCACGAGAAGATTCTTTCGGAGGAGTGTGCCTGGAAGGGCAAGATCCTCGACGTCCACCGTCTTGAGGTTGAGCTGCCCAACGGTCACCGCAGCGCCCGCGATATCGTTCGCCATCCGGGTGCGGCGGCCGTTGTGGCACTGACCGAGAGCGGCAAGATTGTACTGGTGCGTCAGTACCGCACCGCCATCGACCGCGTGACGGTCGAGATTCCCGCCGGCAAGCTCGATCCAGGCGAGGACCCGCTCGATTGCGCCAAGCGCGAGCTGCATGAGGAGACGGGCTTTAGGGCCGGTCGCATTCGCTTTTTGACGTCGATTGTCACGTCCTGCGGCTTCTGTGACGAGATCATTCACATCTACTTGGCTACCAAGCTCGAGTTTGATGCGCCCAACCCCGATGATGACGAGTTTGTCAACGTGGACCTGGTGCCGCTGCACGAGCTGATCGACGCCGTACTCGACGGCAAGATCGAAGACGCCAAGACCGTTGTGGGTGCCTTGGCTTGCGATAGCATCGCACACAGGCTGGGCGGAACTGAGCTTTAAAAGCGAGGGCGACCCTGGGGCAAACACTACTGATTATTTTGCCCCAGGGTCTTACGTTATTGTTTTATCTCCGAGGACTGCATGTTTAGAAGGTTTTTGTCTTATTACAAGCCCCAGATGGGGCTTTTTGTTGCTGATACTGTTTGCGCTCTGGTGCTTGCCGCCATTGACCTTGCGTTCCCCATTATCCTGCGCAATTTGACCGGTGGGCTATTTACTCAGGGTCAGGCTGCCATTATGCAGGCGCTCGGCATGATCGCGGTGGGCTTGGTGCTGATGTATGCCGTCCGCTGCGCCTGCCGCTATTTTGTGAGCTATTGGGGTCACGTGATGGGCGCGCGCATGGAGTCCAAAATGCGCGAGGACCTGTTTGACCAGTATGAGCGCTTTAGCTTTGCGTACTTTGACCGCAACAGCTCGGGCGACATGATGAGCCGCGTGGTCAACGACCTGTTCGATATCTGCGAGGCGGCGCACCACGTGCCCGAGTGGATTATTATCTGCGGCATCGAGATCGTCGGCTCGTTTGTGATCCTCTTTGCTATTGCCCCGGTGCTGGCGCTTGCCATGGCCGTGGTGACGGCGGCGTTTGCGGTCATCATGTTTTGGCAGAACATGCGCATGCGCGAGGTCTTTAGCGACAATCGCAAAAAGATCAGCGGCATCAATGCGCAGCTGCAGGATTCGCTGGCGGGCATGCGCGTGGTCAAGAGCTTTGCCAATGAGGAGACCGAACGTTTCAAGTTCCGCGCCTCCAACAATCGCTACCTTTCGTCCAAAGAGAACATGTACCACGCCATGGGCGTCTATACCGCGACGTATGGCCTGCTCTCGGGCGTGCTCTACGTGATCGTGGTGCTGCTCGGCGGCTGGCTGGTGGCTCAGGGACAGCTGCAGGCGGTCGATATGGCGACCTTTGCACTCTATATTTCGCTGTTCTGCACGCCGCTCGAGACACTCGTCAATTCGGCCGAAACGTATCAGAAGGCTATCGCCGGCTTTAAGCGTATGGACGAGGTGCTCTCGACCGCGCCGGATATCCAGGACAAGCCGGGCGCTACGGATCTGCAGGTGACTGCCGGCGCCGTGGAGTATCACGACGTGTGCTTTAACTACGAGGATGTTGAGCTGGGCGAGGGCGATGCCGACGAGCGTACCGTTATCGACCATATGGACCTGTCCATCAAGCCCGGGCAGACCATCGCTTTGGTTGGCCCTTCGGGCGGTGGCAAGTCCACGACCTGTTCGCTGCTGCCGCGCTTTTATGACGTGGCCGCCGGATCCATTAGCATCGACGGCCAGGACGTGCGCGATGTGACGCAGCGGAGCCTGCGTCGCGCCATCGGCCTGGTGCAGCAGGATGTCTATCTGTTTGACGGCACGATTGGCGAGAACATCGCCTACGGCAAGCCGGGCGCTACGGCGGAAGAGATCGCCGAGGCCGCCCGTCGCGCCAACATCGATGCCTTTATCGAGTCGCTTCCACAGGGCTATGACACGGTCGTGGGCGAGCGCGGCAGCCGTCTTTCGGGCGGACAGAAACAGCGCGTTGCCATCGCGCGTGTGTTTCTCAAGAATCCCAAAATCTTGATCTTGGACGAGGCGACGAGTGCTTTGGATAACGAGAGCGAGGAGGCAGTCCAGGAGTCGCTCGAAGAGCTGGCACGCGGCCGCACCACGATTATCATCGCCCACCGTCTCTCGACCATTAAACATGCCGATGAGATTGCGACCGTTGAGCATGGTCGCGTTGTGGAACGTGGCACGCATGAACAGCTTCTCGCCCGTGGCGGCACCTATGCCCGTTACTATCGAATGCAGTTCGAAGGTGCGCGTGCGCACGAGCTCGACTGATTGATATGACAGGAAGTTTATGGCTGACAAGAACCCTTTGACTCCGGAAGAAGTGACGGAGTTATTCTCCGAAATCGATGCATCCGGTGTCTTGGATCCCACGCTTGCCAAAAAGCGAACCGAGCGCATGCGTGAGAAGGAGGCTGCGGCCAAGCGCGGTGACAAAGCTGCGCTAGCGCAGCTGCGCAGCGAGGACCGCGCGAGCCAGGCAAAACATATCGACCCGCTGTCCGAGGACGATCCTTCGGGCTCGCAGGTGAGCCATACCATTACGAAGACCGCGATGGCCGTGGTCATCGGTATTTTGGTGCTGATCGTGGGCATGCAGATTGGCTACGGCGTGATGCGCCGTCTGAATACCGCCAATCTGTCCGAGAGCGTTTCGGTCGATACCGTTTCGACGGCGCTGAAGGGCGGCCTTGAGTGGGGCAACGGCTTTACGCAGTTCCCGCTCGACTTTACCGTCGATGAAGCCGATGAGCGTACGGGCACGGTCGAGGTGACGGTGTTGGACACATCGTCTGCCAACGAGCTCGAGCTGCTGTCCAACGGGCAGATTCAGGCCGCGGCACTTGCGACCAACGCGCTGCTCAACGATAAGATTGACCGCGTGGTGTATAACGTTCACGCCTATATCGACGAGGATAGCAACATTCAGCACGATTCCTTCTTTGGCATGTTTCCCGCTCAGGGCCACCAGAGCGCCATCCTGACGTTCGTGTGGACCAAGAGCTCATCCAACGCTACGAGTATCGACTGGAAGATGCGCATCGTGAGTATGGATGACACCATCGCCGAGCGCATTCAGAAGCAGGTGAACTCGGTGTCGTCGTTGATTGAGGACCCGGTGGTGAGCCAGACCAAGATTGACGAGGAAAAGGCCGAACGTGACCTGGAGCATCGTCTGCATGGCCGCGAGATTTTCCGCGGCGGCAAGCCCGACCAAACGCCGTCCGAACTGCTGGAGCAGGACAAGAAAAAGTAAGAGGCCATTATCCCGCGTGAGCCACAAGCCCACGCGGGATAATTTTTCTGGGACGGGGATTAAAAAATCATTATGCATAGAAAGTCATAATTATCATTTCGTAAACATTTCGATGAAATTAACGCCATGGAGCATACTTGCGGTTACAATACCGCGAGGCCTAACTACCAACCTTTAAGCCGGTCCCGTGAGACCGGGAAGGAGAATTATGGCGAATAACCATACCGCGGGCACTGCTGCCCGCACCATCGCGCCCAGCGAACTTTGCCAGCGTATGCTGGCAAAAACCAGTAAGGGCATCTGCGGTCCCTGCATCCTGTACCTTGAGGATGGGACCATTTTTTATGGACGTTCATGCGGCGCCGAGGGCACCGCGACCGGCGAAGTCTGCTTCAACACCTCGCTCGAGGGCTATTTTGAGGTCATGACCGATCCGAGCTATGCCGGCCAAATCGTAACCATGACCTATCCGCAGATCGGCAACTACGGCATCGATGAGACCGACGTCCAGTCGGCCTTCCCCGGTGACGCCGCTCGCCCTGCGAGCGCTCCGGCCATGCGTGGCATGATCGTGCGCGACATGTGCGCCACGCCTTCTAACTGGCGTTCTGCCGAAAGCGTGCCGGAGTACCTGCGCGCCCACGGTATCGTCGCTATCGAGGGCGTCGACACCCGCGCCTTGGTGCGCCACCTGCGCGACAACGGCTCCAAGATGGGCATTATCTCGACCGAGGTCTTTGACGTCGACGAACTTGCCGAGCGTCTGGCCGCAGCCCCCACGTTGGTGGGCGAGAACCTGGTCAAGACCGTGAGCTGCCCTGAGCCCCATGCCTTTGCTGCGAGCGACCTGCCTACTACGCATGATTTTGCGCTCACCGCCGCCGCCCCTGCCCGCCACAAGGTGGTTGCCTACGACTGCGGCGTGAAGCGCGGCATTCTGGAGGGCCTGGTCCGCGCCGGCTGCGATCTTACCGTCGTGCCGTGGGATACGCCCGCGAGTGAGGTGCTCGACATGAATCCCGATGGCGTCTTTTTGTCCAACGGCCCCGGCGACCCCGATGCCGTGGTGGAGACCTACGAGCAGGTGCAGCAGCTGATCGGCAAGGTGCCGGTCTTTGGTATTTGCCTGGGTCATCAGATGATCAGCCTGGCCTGCGGCGCTCAGATGGAAAAGCTTAAGTTCGGTCACCGCGGTGGTAACCAGCCGGTTATGAACCTGGTGAGCCGCCGCGTGGAGATTACCGCGCAAAACCATGGCTTTGGCCTGCTGTTCCCCAGCTTGGGCAAACTTGTCCCCGAGCTTTCCGGTGGCGAGACCGAGCACGCGGCCGATGGCGACCTGCGCGTCTGGGTGCGCCGCGGTATCGCGCCGGTCGTGATGAACGAGCGCTTCGGCCGCATTCGCCTGACGCATGTGAACCTCAACGACGGCACCGCCGAGGGCATCCAACTGCTCGACGCGCCGTGCTTCTCGGTGCAGTACCACCCCGAGGCCTCGCCCGGCCCCACCGATGCCCACTATCTCTTTACCGCCTTTACGCGACTCATGGACGGCGAGGAGAACTACCTGGACATCGACACCGCGAAGGACCGCCTCGCCGGCTGGAATTTCGCCGAGTCCGAGAACGCCGCGATCGAGACCGAGGAGAACTAGCATGCCTAAACGTACCGACATCAAGCGTATCCTCGTCATTGGCTCGGGCCCCATCGTCATTGGCCAGGCCTGCGAGTTCGATTACTCCGGCGCCCAGGCCTGCAAGGTCCTCAAGGAGGATGGCTTTGAGGTCATCCTGGTCAACTCCAACCCGGCGACCATCATGACCGACCCGGGCTTGGCCGACCGCACCTATGTCGAGCCCATCACCGCCGAGTTTATCGAGCGCGTGATCAAGAAGGAGCGCCCGGACGCGCTGCTGCCCACGCTGGGCGGCCAGACCGGTCTGAATGCCGCGGTCGAGCTGGCAAAGGACGGCACACTCGACAAGTACGGCGTCGAGATGATCGGCTGTGACCTGGCCGCCATCGAGCGCGGCGAGGACCGTAAGCTCTTTAACGAGGCCATGGCCGAGATCGGCCTGGAGGTCGCGCGCTCGGGCTATGCCTACAGCGTGGCTGACGCCGAGGCCATCGCCGAGCGTGTGGGCTATCCCTGCGTGCTGCGTCCGAGCTTTACCTTGGGCGGCGCCGGTGGCGGCATCGCGCATACTCACGAGGAACTCGTCTCCATCGTGAGCCAGGGCCTTGAACTCTCGCCTGCCCATGAGGTGCTGGTCGAGGAGTCCATCGAGGGCTGGAAAGAGTACGAGATGGAGGTCATGCGCGACCACGCCGGCAACGGCATCATCGTGTGCTCCATCGAGAACCTCGACCCCATGGGCGTACATACCGGCGACTCCATCACCGTGGCGCCGGCACAGACCCTCTCCGACCTTGAGTATCAGCGCATGCGTGTCGCCTCGCTCGCTATCTTGGAGAAGATCGGCGTCGAGACTGGCGGCTCTAACGTGCAGTTTGCCGTGAATCCTCAAACCGGCCGCCTGATTGTCATCGAGATGAACCCGCGCGTGAGCCGTTCGTCCGCGCTGGCCTCCAAGGCCACGGGTTTCCCCATCGCCAAGGCCGCCGCTCGCCTGGCCGTGGGCTACACGCTCGACGAGATCGTCAACGACATTACCAAGGCCACGCCCGCCTGCTTTGAGCCCACGATCGACTACTGCGTGGTCAAGGTACCGCGCTTTGCCTTCGAGAAGTTCAAGGGCACCGACCCCACGCTCACCACGCGCATGAAGGCTGTGGGCGAGATTATGGCGATCGGTCGCACCTTTGAGGAGGCCTTTGGCAAGGCCATGCGCTCGTTGGAGGATGGGCACCAGGGCATTTGCGCCGGCGGCAAGGAGGGCGCCGACAAGCTGAGCGACGCTGAGCTCGCCCAGGCCGTGGGCACCCCGACCGAGCACCGCATCTTCTTTGTGGTCGAGGCCCTGCGCCGCGGCTGGGATGTTGCACGCATCCACGCCATTTGCGGTATCGATCCGTGGTACCTCAACCGCATCAACGATATGGTGCAGGTCCAGGAAAGCATCCGCGGCCTGCGCGTGGAGGACATTGACGCCGACGCGATGCGCCTACTCAAGCAGTATGGCACGAGCGATGCCGAGATTGCCGCGCTGACCGGCTCGGACGAGCGTTTTGTTCGCGCTTACCGCAAGGGTCTGGGCGTGGTCCCCAGCATGAAGACGGTCGATACCTGCGCCGCCGAGTTCTCGAGTGCGACGGAATACCACTACAAGACCTACGAGAACATCTACCGCACGAGCCCGGTCGCCAAGAAGTGCGTTGCCCCCGACGAGACCACGCCGGCAAGCAAGCCCAAGGCGATGATTCTGGGTGCCGGCCCCAACCGTATCGGCCAGGGTATCGAGTTTGACTACTGCTGCGTGCATGCGAGCTATGCGTTGGCGGCCCGCGGCTTCGAGACCATCATGGTCAACTGCAACCCCGAGACCGTCTCGACCGACTATGACACGTCCGACCGCCTGTACTTTGAGCCGCTTACCTACGAGGACGTCATGGACGTTATCGATGTTGAGCGCCCTGACGGTGTCGTGGTGACGCTCGGCGGCCAGACCCCGCTTAAGCTGGCGCGCATGCTCGAGGAGAGCGGCGTGAACATCATGGGTACCAAGCCCGACGCCATCGATTTTGCCGAGGACCGCGAGCGTTTTGCCGCCCTGCTCGACAAACTGGGCATCATGTACCCGCCGGCGGGTCAGGCCACCTCGTTTGAGGAGGCCGAGGCCGTGGCCGCACACATTGGCTACCCGTTGCTGGTGCGTCCGAGCTATGTGCTGGGCGGCCGCGGCATGATGATCGCCTACGATGCCGAGCATCTGCGCGATTACATGGCCGAGGCTGCGCGCATTAGCCCCGACTATCCGGTGTACCTCGATCGCTTCCTGGAGGGTGCGATCGAGTCCGATGTCGACGCATTGTGCGACGGCGAGGAGGTCTACATCGGAGGCATCCTGGAGCATATTGAGGAGGCCGGCATTCACTCCGGTGACTCCGCGACCTGCATTCCGCCGTTCAGCTTTAGCGAGAGCCTGCAGGCGAAGCTCCGCGAGACCACGCGTCGCATCGCGATGGCGCTGGGAGTCCGCGGCCTGGTCAACGTACAGTACGCCATCAAGGGCGAGACCGTCTACGTGATCGAGGCCAACCCGCGTGCCAGCCGTACCGTGCCGTTCATCTCCAAGGCCACCGGCGTGCCGCTGGCCAAGTGCGCGGCGCGTATCATGGCAGGCGATTCCATCGCGAGCTTGGGCCTGCCGAGCGACGAGCGTCAGCTGGACTGGTTCTGTATGAAGGAAGCCGTTATGCCCTGGGGCCGTTTCCCAGGCGCCGACGTTATCCTGGGGCCCGAGATGAAGTCGACGGGCGAGGTCATGGGTATCGCCAAGAGCTATCCCGAGGCATACGCCAAGACGCAGCTGGCGATCGACTACAAGCTGCCCGACCCGAGCAGCGGCAAGGTGTTCATCAGTGTGTGCGACCGCGACAAGCGCCATATCCTTTCGGTCGCCCGCATCTTGCGCTACCTGGGCTTTGATATCTGCTCCACCGAGGGCACGGCGCGCGTGCTGCGCGGCGGCAACGTGACGTGCGAAGTCGTGGAGAAGATCAGCGGCCCGCATGACGGCGAGCGCCCCAACATCGGCGACCTTATCGCCGATGGCAAGATTGCGGTGATTATCAACACGCCGTACGGTCCGGGCTCGCGTGGCGATGGCTACCTGCTGCGTACCGAGGCCGTGCGCCGCGGCGTGACCTGCGTGACGGCGATGTCTGCAGCCAACACATACGTGAGCGCCATCGAGGCCGTGCGCGAGGACCAGCAGGGTCACGGCAGCGCCAACGACATGGGCATGGACGTCATCGCCCTGCAGGACCTGCCGCAGCACACGGTGTAATGTGACCTGGTCGGCCGGGGCGGCAGCCGGACACTTTCTCTCGGAAACTGGGCTTCGCGAAGTTTTCCGAGAGAAAGGACCGCCTCCCGCCCCGGCCTACGGTGACTCGGTTGCACCGTGTGCTGCCGAAGGGGCTTTGTGCGATGACTAGGGCTGAATAGAAAATGAGTGTGGGCGCCGTCGTTCGTTTGAACGACAGCGCCCACGTTTTGGATTTATTGGGCTGTGGCAGTGAAGGTTGTTTTGTCGGCGGCGATGTGCACGTGCAGCTTTGCCTGACCGTCGCAGCTGATGAGCACGCCTACCTCGAACGGGGTTCCCGTCTTGTCGTAGGTCGAACGCACGATGCGCATTGCCGCCTTACCGGTGTTCTGTCCCAAAAGGCGCGCCTCATGCTTGTCGAGGTTGACCGCCTCGTAGACGGCATCGACGCTTGCGGGCAGGATGCCGGTCTTTTCCGCGATATAGGCGTAGAGCGAGCCATCCACGTCTTTGCGCGTGAGCTCGGGGCAAAGTGACACGGGGATATAGACGTAGTTGAGCTCCATGGGTTTGTCGTTGGCGAGACGCAGGCGGCGAATCTCCCAGACGGGTGTCCCTTCGGGCACTTTGAGCCCGGAGGCGATGCCACGGATGGCCGGTATGCTTGAAAAGGCGAGAATCTGCGAGCTCGGAACCCGTCCCGCTTCGCGCATCCGCGCGCTGAAATTCAGGGCCAGGTCGATGCCGGGCGCTGAGGTTTGGGGCTTGATGAACGTGCCCTGCCCGCGTTTGCGCACCACGCGCCCCTCGATGACGAGATCTTGGAAACAGCGGCGCACGGTCGCGCGCGATAACTCCAGCCGCTCACAGATTTCGAGCTCGCGTGGCAGCGGCGTCTTGGTGTCGAACGCCTGGCTGGCGATAAGCAGAGCGATTCGATGTTTAAGTTGGACATAGAGCGGCGTATCACCGCTGCGATCGAAGGGTTCGGAGGCGAGAAACGAGATCATGTCCATGGGGTACCTCCATGTCGTGAGCATACGTGACATGGTCTGACACTGCGGGACAAACCGGTGATATCAGGCCCGATTCTTGTTGATATGTATGGTACATAAGGAACATAAAACATTTACCAGGCAATCTACCTGCTATTTTAAAAATAATTGGAAGAAAAAATAATTTAGGCACAAAAATAGTTGCTACCGTTAACCGATGAATAGTTGCCGTTCGCAACTATTTTCTTGTACCGAACATGCCCCAGCGCAACAATAATCTCGGCAAAAAGCAAAGCCGTGCGATACACGGCAGGTCGAGAGGAGACCGCATGCGGTATCTGGTAATGGTCAGTCACGGAACGCTCGCTCCCGGACTGCACAGTGTCCTCAAGATGCTCGGCAATGACGCCCCGAACATCTTGTCGACGAGTCTCGTGGACGGCATGGGCGCTGACGAGTATGTCGAGAACGTCAAGGCGATGCTCGCTCCTGTTACCGCCGATGACGAGGTTGTCCTGCTCGGTGACATCCTGGGCGGATCGCCGCTCACCAATGCTATGAACACGCTGGCCGAGAAGGGCCTGCTCGCCCACACCATTGCCTTCGGCGGTATGAATCTGCCCATGGCTATGACCGCCATGATGGGGCTTGCCACCATGGACCTGGATTCCCTCAAGCAGATGATGCTGCAGGAGGGCAAGAACGGTATGTCCGAGCTCGTGGTCCCGACCGATGACGCCGACGACGAGGACGACGACATCTAGGCAGCGCATCCGCCCCAATTTTTGTGATGGAGCGGGGGTTAAGAGGAAAGACCCCCGGTGATAAGGAAAGGGAGAACGCATGATTTCGTTCATCCGCATTGACGACCGTATGATCCATGGACAGACCGTTACCCGTTGGGCCCTCGAGTATCCCTGCGACGGTCTTATCGCCGTCAACGACGCCGCGGCGTCCAATCCCGTGCTCAAGGAGGCCTACAAGAGTGCCTCGGGCAAGAAGACGTTCGTGTGGACCAAGGAGCACTTCAAGGAGGTCTCCGAGAAGGTTATCAAGTCTCCGACCAAGTACTTCCTGATTACCAAGAACCCGCAGGACATGAAGGAGCTTCTCGTCGACTTCGGGTTCGATCCGGGTATGCGCCATATCATCGTCGGCCCCTGCAACGACCGTCCCGGCGCCACCAAGCTCGGCAACAACCAGTCGATCACGCAGGAAGAGGCCCAGGCGCTCGAGGATCTCACCAACGCCGGCTACACGGTCGAGTTCGCCCTTATCAAGGAGAAATCCATTGGTGAGTGGCCCAAGTTCCGCGGTCAGTTTGGCTTCTAGTTAGGCGCCAGCTGCATTTTGGTACCTACAGCCCTGGGGAAAGGGGCTGAGGAATAAAGAAAGGGGAAAGCATGGCAATCAATGCATTCCAAGCCGCGCTGTTCGGCCTGTTCGCCTGCCTGGCATCACTGCCTGGCATGGGCGGCACGACGATCGGCAACTACACTCTGGGTCGTCCTCTGGTCGCCGGCCTCATCGTCGGCATCATCATGGGCGATATGCAGACGGGCATCCTCGTCGGCGCTGCTATCCAGGTTGTCTACATCGCTCTCGTGACCCCCGGCGGAACCGTCTCCGCCGACGTCCGCGCCGTGTCCTATATCGGCATCCCGCTGGCGATCCTCGCCATCAAGAACTCGGGCATCGATCCCGCCTCCGCTGAGGCTGCCGGCATGGCCGCATCCCTCGGTGCCGCCGTCGGCACGCTCGGCACTGTGCTCTTCTATGGCACCGCCACCATTAACCTGGTGTGGCAGGGCATGGGCTGGAAGTGGCTCGAGAAGGGCGACCTCCACAAGCTCTACCTGGTCAACAACGTTCTGCCTTGGATCGGTCACATCGTCTGCTCGTTCCTCCCGACGTTCATCATCACCATGGGCGGCACCGCCATGGTCGACCTCATGAAGACCTACATGCCCATGGACGGCATCGCGATGAAGACGCTGTTCACCGTCGGCTCGCTGCTGCCTACCGTCGGTATCGCCATCCTGCTCAAGCAGGTCATCTCCAAGCCGACGGACTTCCTCACGTTCTTCTTCGGCTTCACCCTGTCCGCTGTCATGGGATGCAACCTGATTGCCGCCGCCGGCATCGGCTGCTTCTTCGCCCTGATCAACTATGAGATCGCTTCGCTCAAGATCGACCTCGCAAACGCTCCCAAGGCAGCTATCGCCTCGGGCTCCGATGATGAGGAAGAGGAGGACATCTAATGGCAGAGAAGAAAAAGCTCTCTAAGAAAACGCTTGCCAAGTCGTTCCGTAACTGGTCCTATGGCAACCTGACCTGCTTCTCGCAGGAGCACATGCAGACCTTCGGTTACCTGTGCGCCATGCTTCCGATTGTCGAGGAGCTCTACGACACGCCCGAGGAGCAGAAGCAGGCCCTCCAGACCTACTCCGCGTTCTTCAACACCGAGCCGCAGATCGGCACCATGATTGTCGGCGTCACCGCCGGCCTCGAGGAGGCTCGCGCAAACGGCGAGGCCATCGACGACGACGCCATCAACGGCATCCGCGCCGGCCTCATGGGCCCGCTCGCCGGCCTTGGCGACTCGCTGATCGTCGGTACCCTGATCCCGATCCTGCTCGGTATTGCCCTCGGTCTCTCGACCGGCGGCTCCCCGCTCGGCGCCATCTTCTATATTGTCGTGTGGAACCTGCTCATGTTCCTTGGCATGCGCTTTGCCTACAAGCAGGGCTATGAGCTCGGCGGCAAGGCGGTCGAGGCCCTCGTCGGCCCCAAGGCCAAGGCTCTGCGTGATTCCATCGTGATGGTCGGTACCATGGTCATCGGTGCAGTCGGTGCTACCTGGGTCTCCATCACCTGCAGCCCCAACCTGGTGCTGCCCGGTGGCGGTAAGTTCCAGGACACGCTCGATGGCATCTATCCGCACCTGCTGCCGATGATCTTCATCATCTTCTGCTGGTACATGATGACCAAGAAGAAGGTCAACCCCATCGTTATGATGCTGATCCTCGTTGTGATCGCATTTGTGGGCGTTCTCATTGGCTTCTTCGACCCGGCACTGAGCTACTAGTCATCATCCCCTGGCCCCCTGTAAGGCCGTGCGGCCTCAACCGCACGGCCTTCTGATTTTGCGCCGCCCTTCAAGGGCAATATGGCCAGCGACCTCCATCGCCTACACGACACCCGCTATATTGCTCTTGAAAGATGACGTATTCGACAAACGATGCACTTGCGCATGATGCACACTTTGCACGAGGAGGACCATATGCACGAGAAACATGGACACGACCTTTCGCGCGACGACTTGATTCGCGAGGCAAAGATGCAGACCGATGCTATTCAGCGGCTCAATGTTTGGCTGCGCCTGGGCTATTCGCTCGTGGCGATTGGCTTTTTGATGGGGATGTGGGGTATGCAGGGCGGCCCCGGCTGGGGTGTCCCCGTGGGCATCGTGTGCCTGGTGGTGGGCACTCCGCTTTCGATCGTGCTTAAGGTCGGCACGACCAACGCCAAAAAGAATGTCGAGCGCATGCTCGAGGCCGCTGGTGTCGACGTTGAGGAGCTTATGCGACGCAAGAAGGACGAGCAATAGACTTCCGCGTTGGGGTATCATAAATAATTGTTGCGAATGTTAACTAATGTACGGCAAATGACGGTTTTATGGCCCTTCTAGAGTTGCAAAGGACAATATCCCCAGTGGATTACGATGACGTCGCTCGAAAACTGATTGTGTACTCACGTTCCCTTGCCAAGGGATCCTTGAGTGCTGCCGGCGGCGCCAGTGTGGGCGAGGCACCGGTTTTACAGTATCTATCGGGTATTGACGGTGATGTCATTCCCTCCGAGATTGCCAAGAAGCTGAAATTCTCCCGTGCGCGCATGTCGCATATCTTGGATTCACTCGAGAGTAAGGGTTACGTTCAGCGCAGGACTGATCCAAACGATCGTCGGCGTGTGCTGGTGAGCATTACCGAGGAAGGCCGTGATTTCGCGGCGAAAAAAAATGCCGAGAGTGTGGCATCGCTCTCGAAACAACTCTCAGCGCTCGGCGAGCACGATGCCCAGGAGCTCGTGCGCATCCTGAATAAAGCTTACAGCCTTACCTATGATGCCGACGACTACCTGGACAATCTATAAGGATAAAGACAGACATTTAGGTGCATCTTGAAATGCACCCGGGACAGTTGTGCCCATCAGCCACCGTCAACATCTCATTCCAAACCAAATCAGCCAACGTACGTCATGGCAATCCCCGGTAGGTTGCAGGATGGCGGCTGAGCCTTTCCCTCGGGAAACTTCGCGAAGCCCAGTTCCCGAGGGAAAGGTATGGTCTGTGTAATACCAGATAAACAGTACATTTTTGCTAGATTGGTATTTGACTGAAGAACCAATTGGTATGGCTTATTAAGCCCACCTTGCCGTTGACGCTTATTTTGCTGCCGCTGGGAGAATTCCGAACTTGGGTGCGCAAGTGCTCCCATATGTTGATATGACCTAGTAGGTGGCTATCTGGTTACTACCAGTTGGCCCCTTGGTAACGGGTGGCCCCCATTGTGCGGAATGTACCGAACATCTCCGTTTGATACGTTTTCCCATGCTGCCGGGGGGGGGCGTCCTCGGCACCTCAGCATGTCGGAAGAAAGGAGACCAGATGCGCAGGAATTCCATTTTTACGAAACGGTGGGTGAAGGGAAGCGCGGTCCTCGTTGCCACTGCAGCGACGCTCGTGTTTGCCAATCCCCAGCAGGCGATTGCCACGCCACTCAAGGGCGTCGACTCGGCGACCGTGTCCCAGTCTGCCTCGAATGTCGTCGACATCGATTTCGCTGACGGCATCAAGGGCCGTATTACGTTCCTCGAGGACGGTATTTTCCGTTATAACGTCGACCCCAAGGGTGAGTTTTCCGAGTACGCCACGCCGCGCAGTAAGTCCCACACGGCTAAGATCCAGGCTCAGCCCGATACCTCGGACACCTACAGCAAGCCGAGTGCGACGGTTGCCGACAAGGGCGACACTATCGAGATCACCGGCGGAAAGGCGACCGTGATCCTGGACAAGGCGACTGGCAAGATGAGTATCAAGTCAGGCGACCGTGTCGTGGTTTCCGAGTCCGCGTCCCTCGACCTTGATAAGAAGGGTACCGTCCAGACGCTCGCCAAGGAGAAGTCCGAGAACTTCTTTGGCGGCGGCACCCAGAACGGACGCTTCCTGCACACCAACCAGACCATCGCCATCTCCAACACGAACAACTGGACCGATGGCGGCGTTGCCTCGCCCAACCCGTTTTATTGGACGAGTGACGGCTACGGCGTGCTCCGAAACACGTTTGCAGAGGGTTCCTACGACTTCGGTTCCACGGACTCATCGACGGTCACGACTTTGCACAGCGAGAATGAGTTTGATGCCTACTACTTCGTGGCGACCAACGAGGGAGCTTCGAACGTGGCAACTGAGATGCTGCAGGACTACTACAAGGTGACCGGTAACCCGGTACTGCTGCCCGAGTACGGGTTCTACCTTGGTCATCTTAATGCCTATAACCGTGATGGCTGGTCAACGACCTCGGGTCAAAAGAAGTGGGAGACCAAGGGCAGCAAGTCCTCGAGCGAGAAGGGCGACGTTAAGTACGAGTCTGGCATGTCGACGGGCTACAAGCTCGACGGCACACTTGCGGCCGAGACGCTCAACGGTGAGGGCCCTACGGTTGATACCGAGAACATGAAAGCGACCGATTTCGACCGCCAGTTCTCTGCTCGTCAGGTTATCGATGACTACGAGGACAACGACATGCCGCTCGGCTGGTTCCTGCCGAACGACGGTTACGGCGCCGGCTATGGCCAGAACGGTTACTACAAGACCGGCGGCGTCAACTCCGACGGAGCGAGCTCGGCCGACCGTCTTAACGCTGTGCGTGCCAATGTCGACAACCTTAAGAAGTTCACCGAGTATGCCAACTCCAAGGGTGTGAGCACGGGCTTGTGGACCCAGTCCAACCTTGAGCCCGACAGCAACCCTGAGACCCCGTGGCATCTGCTTCGCGACTTCGACGCCGAGGTCAAGACGGGAGGCATCACTACCCTTAAGACCGACGTTGCCTGGGTTGGATCTGGCTACTCCTTTGGTCTTAATGGCATCAAGACAGCTTATGACACGGTGACGACCGGCGCTAACAAGCGCCCCAACATCATCACGCTCGATGGTTGGGCCGGCACGCAGCGCTTTGGTGGCATTTGGACCGGCGACCAGTATGGCGGTAACTGGGAGTACATTCGCTTCCATATCCCCACGTATATCGGTCAGAGTCTTTCGGGCAACCCCAACATCGGCTCCGACATGGATGGCATCTTTGGCGGCGACCCCATCATCTCTGCGCGTGACTACCAGTGGAAGACGTTCACGCCCTCTATGCTTGACATGGACGGTTGGGGCACCTACCGTAAATCGCCCATGACGCACGGCGATCCCTACACAGGCATCTCGCGCTTCTACCTCAAGCTCAAGGCGCAGCTCATGCCCTATATCTACACGAGCGCGGCCTCGGCGGCCAACATCGACACGGGTAACGGCGATGCCGGCCTGCCCATGATCCGCGCCATGCTGCTTTCCGACAACTCCGAGTACGCCGCAAGCACTTCGACGCAGTACCAGTATATGTTCGGTGAGAACTTCCTAGTGGCACCGGTGTATCAGGATACCCAGGCAGACGAGAACGGCAACGACATTCGCAATGGGATTTACCTCCCCAACTACGGCACCGACGAGAATCCCACCATCTGGATCGATTACTTCTCGGGTAAGCAGTATCGCGGCGGCCAGGTTCTCAACAACTACGAGGCTCCGCTTTGGAAGCTGCCGCTGTTTGTGAAGGCCAACGCTATCGTGCCGATGTACGCCGAGAACAACAACCCCGAGGCCGTGAGCGACACCAACACCAAGGGTACCGACCGCAGCCAGCGTATCGTCGAGTTCTTCGCCACCGAGGGCGACGGCACCTTTACGCAGTACGAGGACGACGGCTCCTCCATCGAGAACAACACGACTGAGGACGATTCCTACGGCACGATCGACAATATCTCCTACGGTGAGCATGTGAGCACCGTCTACAGCTCCAAGGCCGCAGGCGGCACCGCGACCTTTACCGCCGAGGCCTCGCAGGGCGGCTACAACGGCTACGACTCCAACCGCACCACGACCTTCGTGGCCAATGTGTCCGCCAAGCCCACGAGCGTTGTCGCCAAGAACGGCGGATCCGCACTCAACGTGGTTGAGGTCGACTCGCAGGAGACCTTTGACGCCGCGACCCCCGAGGCCGGCCAGGCGGTCTACTTCTACAGCGAGACCCCCAACCTCAACCACTACGGCAGCGATGCGGACGGCACCGAGGCCGAGCAGGGCGAGAGCTTCAACAACACCAAGATCACCACGAACCCCAAGGTCTACGTCAAGTTCGCGAAGACCGATGTTGCTGCAGCGGCGCAGACGCTTGAGCTGGGCGGTTTCGTGAACGCCGACGTCACGCTCACAGCCGATCGCCTCAACGAGAACCTCTCCGCACCCACGAACCTTGCTGCCCCCGAGGACGCCACGACCCCAACGAGCATCAAGCTCACCTGGGGAAAGGTCGATGGTGCTACCTCCTACGACCTTAAGGTCGACGGCACTGTGTTTGCCGTGGGTGATGCGGCCGAGTTCACGCACACCGACCTCGCCTACAATAGCAAGCACACCTACCAGATTCGTTCGCGCAACGCCGAAGGTTACTCCGCCTGGAGCGATGTGCTCGAGGCGAACTCCGCACTCGATCCGTGGCGGAACGTCCCCGACGCCGAGGAAATCACCTGGGAGGGCTCACTTTACGGCAGCCATAAGGCCGAGCTCGCCTTCGACCATGAGTTCCAGTCGGGCGACGGCGGTTTCCACTCCGGTGGCAACGATCTGGGCAAGGCGCTTACCGTTGACTATGGACGCGCTTACAAGCTCGATAAGCTCGAGTACTATCCGCGCGATGACGCCGGCAACGGCACCGTGACCAAGATGCGTGTTGAGACGAGTCTCGATGGCGTCCACTGGACGAGCCAGGAGGTCGATTGGGCACGTTCCGCTGATTGTAAGACGGTAGCGTTTGACGGCACCGTGGCCGCCCGTTACGTGCGCATGACACCGCTCGCCTCGGTCGGCAATTTCTTCTCCGCGTCCGAGATTGCCATCTACAAGACCGACGGCACGGATGGCTTCGCCGTGGGCTCCAACCTCAACAAGGCCACGATCTCCGACGGAGACTACTCCAACATGAAGAACTATCTGGGCCTCGAGAATCGCGAGCCCGATACCCCGACGTTCGGTTCGCAGATCCGCGACCACTTCGCCGACCTCAACGATAACGGCGTTTACGACGTCTACGATTACTCGTTCACCATGGCGGGTCTTGACGGCGGCACTAAACAAAAGGGCAAGGTCGCAGGTTCGCTCGCGGTGATTCCGAGCAAGACCGAGGTCGAGGCCGGTGATGAGATCACCGTTGATGTCTATGCGGCCGACGCCAAGAACGTCAACGCCCTGGGCGCCCTCGTCAACTTCAAGAGCGACCAGTTCGAGTTTGTGTCCGAGAGCATCGCGCAGGACGGCTCGACTGCCGGCATGGAGAACCTGTCTCGCGAGAAGGTCCAGTTCGTGGACGGAACGCAGACTATCAATCTCGCCTTTGCCAACCGCGGCGATGGCAAGCTCTACAACGGTACTGGCGCGGTGGCGAGTTTCAAGCTCAAGGCCAAGACCGCCGGAAAGGTCGAACTGCCCTCGACATCTTGGCTTATCGGCCCGGCATGCGACGCACTTGAGTTTGCGAGCGACGGCACGGTGACGATGCCGGACGTTCCTCAGCCAACGGTCGCCGAGTACGCCCAGGATGCCTTCAACATCACGATGACCAACGATGAGCTCACGACCGACGACGGGACCAACGTCGAGAAACTTATCCAGCAGAAGAGCTATAACGCGCTGTTCGATAATAACGAGGGCGACAACGGCTTTGAGTTCCTGTGGAACTGGAGTGGCAACTGGGACAGCGAGGGTAAGCTACCGAGTTACGTGAAGCTTCCCACCACGATGACATTCGCATTTAAGACGCCGTCGAAACTCGATAGCGTCGAGGTCGTTAACCGCAACGGCGGCAACGGAACCGTACAGAAGATCAAGGCCGTCGTGACGTTCGAGGATGGCTCGATCCAAGAGTTCGCGGGCGGGGAGTACGATTCCTTCCTGGCTCGCTACGCCTTTGACCTCTCTGCCGAGAACAAGGGCAAGAAGGCGACCAAGGTCGAGGTCACGCCGCTTGAGGCATCGGGTGACCAGATGCTCACACTGCGTGAGGTCAACTTCAACTACACGCAGGGTGTCGAGGCCATCGAGGGTGTCGAGCTAGGCAAGAACCAGACCGAGTTCTTTGAAGGCGACATTACGCCCGTCGACGCCAAGGCTACGCCTGAGAGCGCTGGCTACCCCTATGTGACGGTCGAGAGCTCCGACCCCTCTGTGGTAAGCGTCTCCGCTGTTCAGGCTGGCGATAGCGTGAGCTACTACCTGCGTGCCAACAAGGCCGGCAAGGCAAAGATCACGGTGGCGTCGGTACTCGACCCCTCCAAGACCGCATCCTATGAGGTCGAGGTCAAGGCTGGTGTCGATACCTCTGCGCTCGTGGCAGCGCTTTCCAAGGCCGCGGGCTACAGCGAGTCCGTCTACACCAAGGATTCCTATGCAGCTCTCACCACTGCGGTCGAGGCGGCTCGGAAGCTCCTCGACAGCGGCCAGGGCAGCTATAGCAAGAAGGATGTCGCAGACGCCACTGCCAAGATCGAGAAGGCAATCGACGGCCTCAAGATGCGCCCTGTCGATGAGAAGATCCTCATCAACACGCCCGAGAACCGCAAGAACGTCAAGGTGGCCGACTTCTCGAGTGAGGCCGACTACGAGGGCAGCAACGCCGTCAACGCTCTCGACGGCGACGAGCGGACGCTTTGGCACAGCGACTGGGCCCATGGGACCGGTATGCCCCAGTATCTGAGTGTCGACCTGGGCCGCGACTACGATCTCACCGACGTTACATTCCTGCCGCGCCAGGACGGCGGCACTAACGGCGATATCTTCGAGGCCGAGATACTGGTCTCCGACACTGCCGACGGTTATGAGATGGGCACCGCCGCGTCGATGGGTACGTTCGCCTTCGACAACGACGGCCGCGTGCTCACCGACCGTGGCGACTGGAAGCAGATGAGCTTTGGCGCCGCGCGCGGTCGCTACGTGACCGTCAAGGTGATTCACGCCGGCGGTGGCGACGTTGATGCCTACTGCAGCATGGCGGAGCTCAAGTTCTACGGTACGGCCGTCCCCGATCCGGTGGCGAAGGATGATCTCGCTACCGCGATCGAAAAGGTTGATGCCGAGGTTGCTGCCGGCGACCTCAAGGCCGGTGACTACACCGAGGCCTCCTGGACGGCGCTCGAGAACGCCCTGGCGAGCGCCCGCGCCATCTTGAGTGACGAGAACGCCACGCAGGACGAGGTCGACCAGGCGCTCAGGGCGCTCGAGAGCGCCCGCGGCGCGCTCGAGAAGACCCCGGTGGCCCCGGTCGAGAATCCGACTAAGAAGCAGCTCAAGGCTCTGGTCAAGCAGGCGAAGGAGACTGACACCAGGGGCAAGACGGCCGAGTCTGTCAAGGCCCTGACGGATGCCATTACCTACGCCGAGGACGTCTTGGGTGATGAGGATGCTTCCGACACCCAGATCCAGGCGGCCTATGGCCAGCTCAAGCTGGCCATTGAGAGCCTCAAGGATGCCGATTCCGGCAACCAGGGCGGCTCGGGCAACCAGGGTTCCGGCAATGGCTCGAACGGCGGCAACCAGGCGGGCAAGCCCGCAGGCGACAAGGCCCAGGGCAGCAAGAAGAACGGTTCGGCGATTCCCAATACCGGAGACCAGACGGCGGCGACCGTCGCGACCGTCGGTGGTCTTGGCGCCATCATCGCCGCGATCGGCGCTTTCTTCCATCGTCGCAGCAAGGCTAAGTAGCCCCAGCAACAGCTAAGCAAGCGTGCCCGCCGCCCCACCCAAGGACGGTGGGCACGCTTTTTGAATGTAGGCAGAAAGCTCCGACCCTTCGGCCCTAATCTCGCAAAGCGTTCCGTCTCCCGCCGAACACATCAGCATCGGCGGCTATACTTGATTTATTTGCAGTTAAGGGTCGCGGATCCGCCGCGTCGCCGCTCTCAACAGGAGGTCTTTGTTTATGGCAGATCAAAAGCCGGTTGTCGGGATCATCATGGGTTCCAAGTCCGATCTGGGCGTTATGGAAGGTTGCACCGCCGAGCTCGAGGCGCTGGGCGTGCCCTATGAGCTTGTCATTGCGAGCGCACACCGCACACCGGCGAAGGTCCACGAGTGGGCTTCGACTGCCGCCGATCGCGGTATCAAAGTGATTATCGCCGCTGCCGGCAAGGCCGCCCACTTGGGTGGTGTCGTGGCTGCCTTTACGCCGCTGCCGGTTATCGGCGTGCCTATGAAGACGAGTGACCTGGGCGGCATGGATTCGCTGCTGTCGATGGTGCAGATGCCTTCGGGCGTGCCCGTGGCCTGCGTTGCCATCAACGGCGCCAAGAACGCCGCCATCTATGCCACACAGATTCTGGGTGCTTGCGACCCCGAGTACCGCAAGGTTATCGAGAAGATGAAGCAGGAGATGGCTGACGCCTAAGCGTTCCGCCGTTTCACCGCAGTATAAGGAGAGCCATGTCCGATTATCAGGGAAAACGATTCAAGGCTTCTCAGATTCCCGATCCGTCGAAGCCGGGTGCTGCCCGTGCGGCACAGCAGGGTCGGACATCCTCTCCTCAGCAGCCGCGCGCGCCGCGCCCCGTGACACCGGCGACGCATCGTCGACAGGACGCGCCGGCCGCATATCGTCCTTCGTCTTATAGCTCCGCTAAGAAGCCGCCCCGGTCTTCATCGCATGCCGCGCCGTCGGATTGCACCGAGCCGCCGCGCAAAAAGCGCCGCTCCATTATTCCCATTCTGCTCATCATCATCGGTATCGGTCTGATTGTCGCCGCCGCCGCTATTTTTATTAATGCCCAGATTGGCTATAAGCAGGCGAGCGATTCGTATCAGAAAATCGAGAAGCAATATGTAAGCGATAAGGACGCCAGCGGCGTGCCGATTATCGACTTTGATGCGCTTGCTCAGACGAACCCCGAGATTGTGGGTTGGATTTACGTGCCGGGAACCAACATCAACTATCCCGTGGTGCAGACCAACAACAACTCCAAATACCTCAACACGCTGTTCGACGGAACGGCTAACGCGTCCGGTGCTATTTTCCTGGATAGCGATGACACCGCGCCGGGAATGGTCGACCAGCAGACCACGATCTACGGCCACCATATGAACGATGGGTCGATGTTCAACGTGATTTCGGACACCACTGATCAGGCGACGTTCGATAGCATCGAGTTTGTGTATTACATCACACTGGATGCTACGTATAAGCTGCGACCACTGGCGACCAAAGTTGTCGAGGACACGTATGCCAAGGCGCGCACGCCCAATTTTGAGGGCGATGACGGGCTCAAGAACTACCTGTCCGAGATGTTCGACGGTGCCTCTGCCGTGGCGAGTGATGCCACCGATCGTGCCGCTTCGGCAACCAAGGTTGTAACGCTCGTGACCTGTCGTTCGCTGTCGCTGAGCAACACACGCGCCGTCATGGTGCTCACGCCGGTCGAGGAATAAGTTGTTCGAGAGTAGCTAAAAAGGCCCCGTCCCAAATTGGCTACTCGACGACGGTAAGGGAGAAATGATGCTCGAGAGTGGCAAATTGATGCCTTCGATTGATGCTTGGCTGCGCGAGGCCAAGGCCGATGCTTCGGCGGCAGGCTGTGGGATGTATCTGACGCATAACGGTGTGGTGCGCGCGACGCCCAAGGCCGAGGTGCGCGGAGTCGAGACCGATGGCGTGGCGCCAGGCCACAGGGTGGGCGGCATGGTCTTTGACTACGACGCCGAAAAGGTACGGTCTGCTATCGAGGCCACGCGCGCGATGCCGGGTATCGGCTATGTGCGCGTGTGGCTGGCAAGCGGCGAGCTTACCGTAGGTGACGACATCATGCTCGTGCTTATCGGCGGGGACATTCGCCCACACGTGGTCGATGCACTGCAGGCGCTCGTTGGCACCATCAAGAACGAATGCGTGAGTGAGGTCGAGCGCGAGGCATAGAGGATTGCGTCGATAGAAGGATCGTTTATAAAAATGCCCACCGGTACATGTGATACCGGCGGGCATTTTGCGTTTTGGGCGCGGTGGGCGCTACACGCGCGTCGCATCCTTGGGGCTCATGGTCATGCTCTGGAAGCGGTTTTCCATGTACTCGTTATCGAAGTGCTCTCCGTAGAACTGTGCGACGGGAATGTCCGGCTCCGTGCCGTTAACGCGCTGGTACCAGTAGTCGAGCGACTGCAGCGTCATGACGCCGTCGACCAGCATGATAACGGTAAAGATGACGGTGGCCGAGTAGCGGCTCTTCCAGGGGATCTTGTTGATAAGCTTAAGCAGCCTCGGCAGCAGCAGCTTGATCCAGATGAGGCCGCCCAGGCCCCACAGGCAGGCGAAGCCCGTGCAGGTGCGTCCGCCCGTGAGGACCACGAGCGGATCGGGCAAACCGAACAGCGTTATGTGCGAGTAGCTCCACGAGACCACGCCAAACGCGGTCTGCATAAACCAGCCCACGAACACCTCAAAGCTGGCGCCGAGCAGGGCGCTCACCAGGAAAATGATGATGGGGTTCTTTTTGTAGAAGCGGTTAAGCACCATGGTCATGAGCACGGCGCCAAATCCGTAGATGGGGCTGAAGGGGCCAAACAGCATGCCGGCGCGGTTCTGATAGACGCCCGGGTCGTCGACCGTCATGTGCCAGATGTCCTCGGCGATCAGGCCGAGTATGCAGCAGACAAAGAACACCCAGAACAGGTTGAAGTAGTTGAGCTTGATGTAGCCCTCGCCGGTTTCATCGCGGCCGAGCATGCCCTCGGCGGCGGCGTCGCGGTCGAGCATCTCCTGCAGGCGGCGCTGAAGTTCGCGCTCCTGACGCAGCGTGGGGTCGACGGTTGCCGAAAGTGCAACAAGGATGCCGAGCTGGACCGCGGGACGCAGCAGGAAGGGCCCGATGCCCTGGAGCATCACGTCGACCAAAAGCTCGACGACGGTGAATGCAATAAGGATGTAGGACAGGCGGGCGGCGTTGCGGCGCTGGTTTTTGATAAGGTCCAGGCCAAAGATGATTAAGATGACGGCACTTGCCGCAGAGAGCATGATGCCGGCGACGATAAGGCCGACTGCGACGAGCGTGTTGTCGCCGAGCTTTTCGGTGGCGTTGCCGTTAACAAGTGCCGTGATGACCTGCCACATAAAGGCAGCGACCGACGGGAGCGTGCCCACGCCGGAAAGGATGCACAGGACGGCGTACACCTTAATAATGAGGGGAATCTTCTTGACCTCTGTGGCGCTGGGGACGCTGGGGTCGAGTTCGTTTCGATCCATACAGAACCTTTCTCGCTTTGTTGTAGGTTATAAGGATACGCCGCCGACCTGCCAAAAGACAGGGCGAACGTCCCAATTGCAACTTTGTAATCCCCAACGGCGGACGCGGCGGCCATCTGGGGGCGCGGGCACTTACACTGGACAGACCGATAAAATGTTTGGCAACAAAACTGATTATTAGCTCGGTGGGCTTTTAAAAAGCGCTGCTCATGCGCTGGGGAGCACGTCGCGCCGTGCGTATAATAAGGCGGGTAACGCCAAAAATACGAGGCTCTGAGGGGATACCATGTCTCAAGAAACCATCCGCGCGGCCGAGCGTGCCGCGGGACAGGTGAACACCATGTCGACGTATGATCCGGACTCCGACCAGCTGCATGAGGAATGTGGCATTTTCGGCGTATGGGCGCCCGATCGCGACGTGGCTCGACTGACGTACTTTGGCCTGCGTGCGCTGCAGCACCGTGGCCAGGAATCGGCTGGAATCGCCGTGGGTGACGGCGGCACGGTTATGGTCCGCAAAGATCTGGGCCTGCTCGACCGCGTGTTCTCCAACGCCGACCTGTCGACGCTCTCCGGCCAGCTGGCCGTGGGTCATGTGCGCTACGGCACTGCCGGCGCCAAGAGCTGGGAAGCCTCTCAGCCGCACCTCTCTACCATCAATAGCGTCATTATCGCGCTCGCGCACAACGGCACCCTCGTCAACACCGACGAGCTGCGCCGTCAGCTGATCGAGCTGGGCGTGCCGTTCCTCTCCAATTCGGATTCCGAGGTCGCGACCAAGCTTATCGGCTACTTTACCCAGCGTACGGGCCACCTGCGCGAGGGTATTCGCAAGACCATGGAGCTCGTGCGCGGCGGCTACGCCATGACGCTCATCAACGAGCAGGCGCTCTACGCATTCCGCGATCCACACGGCATTCGCCCGCTCGTGCTGGGCAAGCTGGTGGACGAGGGTCTGGACCAGGCCGATGCCGCAGCCGTTTCGCAGCTGCCGTCGCAGGACGGCGCCGCGACGGTCGACTCCGCCGTCCGTGTCACGCGCGCCGGCGGCTGGGTCGTTGCTTCCGAGACCTGCGCACTCGACATCGTGGGTGCCGAGTACGTCCGTGACGTCCGTCCCGGCGAGATCTTGCGCATCAGCGCCGAGGGCCTGGTATCCGAGCAGGGCGTGCCTGCAGCCGAAGAGCCCGCCAACTGCATCTTTGAGCAGGTCTACTTTGCCCGCCCCGACTCCATCATGAACGGCAAGAGCGTCTATGCCTGCCGTTACGACATGGGTCGTCAGCTGGCACATGAGGAGCCTGTCGAGGCCGACCTGGTCATCGGCGTGCCCGACTCCGGCCTGCCGCCTGCGGAGGGGTATTCGCACGAGAGCGGTATTCCCTTTGGCGAGGGCCTTATCAAGAACCGCTACGTGGGCCGTACGTTTATCGAGCCTACGCAGGAGTTGCGCGCCATGGGCGTGCGCATGAAGCTCAACCCGCTGCGCGACAACATCGAGGGCAAGCGCCTGGTCGTCATCGACGACTCCATCGTGCGCGGCACCACCATGGTGCAGCTCGTCAAGATGCTGCGCAACGCCGGCGCCAAGGAGATTCATATCCGCATCAACTCGCCCGAGGTCATCTGGCCGTGCTTCTACGGTATCGATACCGACGTGCAGTCGCAGCTTATCAGCGCCAACAAGACGGTCGACGAGATTTGCGAGTATATCGGCGCCGATTCGCTGGCCTTCCTTTCGGTCGAGGGCCTGCTTAAGGTCATGCCCAAGGGCGGTTACTGCGATGCGTGCTTTACCGGCCGCTACCCCGTGGCGATTCCCGAGAGCTTTGGCCGCGACAAGTTTATGGAGGGCTTTAAGCCCCGCAACCTGGACAAGCCGCTGCACTTTGACGACGACGCCGTGATCGAGAAATACGACGACCGCAGCTGGGAAGAGGAGCACGGCGAGGCATAAAACCTGCCATATGGGGACAGGTTTATTTTGGTAGGTTTTACCTGCTGTTTTGTTGATATGACGGCGCGTGCTGTTATGGCGCGCGCCGAAATGAACGCAACTATGAGCACCGTTTGGCGCCCGTGCGGCGCCACGGTAGTGGGAGAGGAAGGCTCAGATGAGCGACAGCAAGCATGTGACGTACGAGGACGCCGGCGTCGACACCGCCGAGGGCGGTCGCGCCGTCGACGCGATTAAGCAGATGGTCAAGGACACTAACCGTTCCGAGGTTATCGGTGGCATCGGCGGCTTTGGCGGCCTGTTCTCGGCCGCCGCGCTCAAGGATATGGAAGACCCGATCCTGATTAGCGGTACCGACGGCGTGGGCACCAAGCTCGTGCTCGCCCAGATCATGGACCGTCACGAGACGGTTGGCCAGGACCTGGTCGCTATGTGCGTCAACGATATTCTGGCTTCGGGCGCCGAGCCGCTGTTCTTCCTGGACTACGTTGCCATCGGCCACATTGAGGCCGAGCACATGGCAAAGATCATCAAGGGCGTGGCCGACGGCTGCAAGCTCGCGGGCTGTGCGCTCGTGGGCGGCGAGATGGCCGAGCACCCGGGCGTCATGGCTCCCGCCGACTACGATCTCGCCGGCTTTACCGTGGGCGTCGTCGACCGTCCCAAGATGCTCGACCCCGCAAACGTCCGCCCCGGCGACGTAATCCTGGGCCTGCCTTCCACCGGCGTGCACTCCAACGGCTACTCGCTCGTGCGTAAGGTCATTGGCGTCGACGGCGTTAAGCCGGGCACGCCCGAGGCCGTCGCTAAGGCCGAGGAGCTGAGCCGTCCGCTCGAGGAGCTCGGCGGTGCATCGCTGGCAGACGCTCTGTTGGCCCCCACGCGCATCTACGTCAAGCCGATCCTGGAGCTGCTGCGCGGCGGCGCCAACGTGCACGCCATCGCCCACATCACTGGCGGCGGTATTACCGAGAACCTCAACCGTGCGCTCGCCGATGACGTCGACGCCGTGGTCACCCGCAACGGTGCCGAGATGGGTTGGGACGTTCCGCCCGTCATCACCTACGTGTCGCGCCAGGCCGAGCTTGCGCCCAACGAGGCATGCAAGACCTTCAACATGGGCGTCGGCCTGTGTCTGATCGTCGCCCCCGAGGACGAGGCCGCCGTGACCGAGGCACTGGTCGCGCTGGGCGAGAAGCCGTTCCGCGTGGGCGAGTGCGTCGAGGGTTCCGGTAAGGTCGTGTACTCCGATGAGCGCTAACGAGCAGATGGCTACTGCCGAGGGCCTGGACTTTGTGCCCTATACCCGTCCGACTGGCACCGATACGGCTGAGCCGCTCAAGATCGGTGTGCTCATCAGCGGTTCGGGTACCAACCTGCAAGCGCTGATCGATCTGATTGCCGCCGGCAAGCTCAACGCTTCTATTGAGCTTGTGGTGTCGAGCCGTCCTTCGGCCAAGGGTCTGCAACGTGCAGAGCGTGCGGGCATCCAGACGCTTACGCTGTCCAAGGATGTCTATGCCGACCCCATCGCCGCCGACGAGATCATCGCGCACGAGCTGCTCGAGCGCGGCTGCGAGTATGTGGTCATGGCCGGCTACATGCGCATGGTGCATACACCGCTGCTGGCGGCGTTTCCCAACCGCGTGGTCAACTTGCATCCGGCGCTGCTGCCGAGCTTTACCGGTGCGCATGCGATTGACGATGCCTTTGTGCGCGGCGTCAAGGTAACTGGCGTGACCGTGCATTTTGCCAACGAGGTCTACGACAACGGTCCCATCATCGCCCAGCGTGCGCTGGCTGTCGAGGAGGGCTGGGATGTCGACACGCTCGAGGAGCACATCCACGCGATTGAGCACGTGCTGTATCCCGAGGTCGTGCAAATGCTCGCCGACGGCCGCGTCCACGTGCTGGAGAGCGGCAAGGTCGCAATTGATGCGCCCCGCGGCTAGCGGCGCACAGTACAATTTAGTTGAGTGGTCAGGGTGGTCATTGGCGCCAAGGCGCGCGTGGCCACCTTTTGTTTTGGGTAGTCATCGGGGACGTTCTTGAATGACTAGGTGAGAGAGGTGAGCGCATGGCGGATAACGAAGCGCTGTTTGCGCCTGAGCTGGTGTTTTTTGATTGGGAGTGTGCGACGCCGGATGAGGTGTTCGCGCGGCTTGAGGGCGAGCTTGTACCGCGTGGCTACATTGCCGACGGTTGGTTCGACGCCGTTCGCACGCGCGAGGATGCCTATCCCACGGGTCTTGCCATGCCGGCGGCAAACATTGCCATTCCGCATACCGATCCGGGGTTTGTGGCCAAGCCCTATATCGCGGTGGTGAAGCCCGCCGCGCCCGTGACATTTAACGCTATGGCTGGCATGGGCGCTCCGGTGCCGGCGCAGATCGTCATCAACCTGGGCATCGCCGAGCCGGGCGGCCAGGTCGAGGCCCTGCAGGCTCTCATGAACATCTTTATGGACGCCGATGCCGCATCCGACGTGCTCGGCCAGACCACGCCGCAGGGCATGGTCGACGCTATCCGCCGTCACTTCTAAGGTGCCGGCTGCCAGAGCTGTCCCCTTTGCACCAAAATGGTGCAGATTAACCTGTCCCCAATGCACCAAGCGTGCCGCGGGGGCTGCGTTGTGACACAATGGCGTTTGTTCGATTCGTTATGCGAAAGGCCAAACATGGCAAATAAGAAAAAGAACCCCGAGGCCGCGCCGACGCCCGAGCAACAGGCTCGCGCCGCCTCCAGCTCTCGTAAGAAGCAGCGCAAGACCTATGTGTCCAAGACCGTCAAGATTATCCTAGTGGTTATCGGCGTACTAGCGATGCTGCTTTCCGTCTCGGCCATGGCGTGCTCCGGCCTGATGTCGCAGACCGAAAGCGCCAGCTCGGGCTATAAGCTCACTGGCGGCGTGGCTGCTACCATCAATGGCACCAACCTCACCGAGGACACCGTGACCAAGCAGATCATGAGCATGCGCACGTCCTACGGCTACACCAAGGACAAAGACTGGGCGCAGTACCTGGTCGACAACGACCTCACGCCCAAGAAGTATCGCAAGCAGCTCATCGACTCCTACACGCAGCAGATTCTGCTTCAGCAAGCGCAGAAGGAAAACGGCGTGACCGTCTCGGACGAGGAGGTCGAGAAGGCCTGGAAGGACGCCTGCAAGAGCGCCGGCGGCGCCAAGGCCTTTAAGAAGACGCTTAAGACCTACGGCTACACCGAGGACACCTACAAGGACTCGCTCAAGGAGAGCCTGGCGCAGCAAAAGCTCAAGGATGCGGTAGCGCCCACAAGCAAGCCCAAGGACAGCGAGATTGTCGATTACATCAACGAGAACCTGTCCAACTACAATGACGCCCGCCGTTCGTCGAATATTCTGATCAAGGTCGATTCCGACGCTTCCGATGAGGACAAGGCCGCCGCCAAGGCCAAGGCGCAGGAGTGCCTGGACAAGATCAACTCCGGCGAGCTGAGCTTTGAGGACGCCGTAAAGCAGTACTCCGACGATACCGGCTCCAAGGATAAGAAGGGCGATGTGGGCTGGGACAAGCTCACCACCTTCGTCGACAGCTACCAGGCGGCGCTCGAGGGGCTCAACAAGGGCGATGTGAGCGACGTCGTCGAGTCGACCTATGGTTACCACATCATCAAGTGCACCGACTACTTCCATGTCGATAATCAGGTCGATGACATTAAGCAGGTACCCAAGGACATCAAGAAGTACGTCTCCAACGTGGTGAAGACGCAGACGGCAAGCACCGCGTACAGCGAGTGGCTGGAGCAGTACAAGAAGGACGCCGACATCACCGTTAACCCCATGCCTAAGGACGTGCCCTATAACGTGAGCCTGAAGGGCGTCACCAAGAGTTCGACCGACGATTCGTCGACGACTGAGTAATCATGGGGCGGTGCTCGCGCGAGTGCCGCCCACGCTATTAGAGAGGATTTGCAGATGACCAACGAAGAGCTGCAGAAGGAAATGATCGCGGCCATGAAGGCTAAGGACAAGGTTCGCCTGTCCATCATTCGCCAGGTCAAGGCCGAGGTGAAGAATATCGAGGTTAACGAGCGCCGCGATGTGACCGAGGAAGACGTCAACAGCATGATCAAGCGTCTGATTAAGCAGACGAGCGAGACGCTGGAGATGTCCATCAAGGCCGGCACCGACCAAGAGCGTACCGACAACCTGACCGAGCAGGTCAAGATTCTGGAGAGCCTTCTGCCCGCGCAGGTTTCGGGCGAGGAGCTCGAGGCCCTGATCGAGCAGGTCATCGCCGAGCTGGGCGCCACGTCCAAGAAGCAGATGGGCCAGGTCATGGGCGCTCTGGGTAAGGCCACTGGCGGCAACTTCGATAAGCCGGCAGCAGCAAAGATCGTTGGAGCCAAACTCGCATAGGGGCCTAGCGGTACATAGTTGATATCGAGGGGGCGTGACCATTGCGGTCGCGCCCCTTTTTGCTGGGCTGGGCACTCATTGGGGACAGACTCAAATTGAGTGCCCACGGGGGGTACTCATTTAAGTCTGTCCCCAATGAGCACCAACGAGCAGGTGAAAGATTGCGGGTTCTTTACGGGGATGTAGTGTGGGCTGCGGAAACGTGGTTCTTCCCGTACAATAGTTCAACTCGTGTAAACGCAGGGAAGGGACATTCATGGCAGACATGATCGAGATCAAGCATCTCAACAAGTACTTTGGCGACCTGCATGTGCTCAAAGATATCAACCTCACCGTCAAGCGCGGCGAGAAGCTCGTAATGATCGGGCCCTCTGGTTCGGGTAAGTCGACGCTCATCCGCTGCGTCGATTATCTTGAGGAGCCCACGTCGGGCGAGGTCATCATCGACGGCACGCCGCTTACCAAGAAGAATCACCTGGAGATGGCTCGCAAGTATAGCTCCATGGTGTTTCAGCAGTTCAACCTGTATCCCAACATGACGGTGCTGGGCAATCTGACGCTCGCGCCCATCAAGCTGCAAAAGAAGAGCAAGGAGGAGGCGACCGAGATCGCCATCGCCGCGCTCAAGCGCGTTGGCATGGCTCATAAGGCCGGCGAGTATCCGCAGAACCTCTCGGGCGGTCAGCAGCAGCGCATCGCTATCGCCCGTGCCCTGTGCACTAAGCAGCCCATCATCCTGTTTGACGAGCCGACCTCGGCGCTCGACCCCGAGATGGTCCAGGAGGTTCTGGACGTTATGATTGAGCTTGCGCAGGAGGACATCACCATGATCTGCGTGACGCATGAGATGGGCTTTGCGCGCCAGGTGGCCGACCGCGTCATCTTTATGGAGGACGGCCGCATTCTGGAGGAGGGCACGCCCGAGCACTTCTTCGATAACCCCGAGAACCCGCGCTGCCGCGAGTTCCTGTCCAAGATTCTGCACTAGGCGCGGTGATGGACATGACGGATATGACGAGGGCGGCTGTATCGCGCCGTCACTTTTTGCAGCTGGCTGGCGCCGGCATGCTCGCGCTGACGGGGACCGCGCTCACCGGTTGCGGCAACTCTGCCAGCGGCGAGGCCTCCGACAAGGGGTCCAAGCTTGCGACCATCAAGTCGCGTGGCCACCTGAACGCCGGCGTTAAGAAGGATGTTCCCGGCTACGGCTATTACGACACCGCCAAGGGTCGCTTTGAGGGCATGGAGGTCGATCTGTGCTACCAGATCGCCGCTGCCGTCTTTGGCGTGAGCTACAAGGAGGCCCGCGCCCAGGAGCTGGTCGAGTTTACCGACGTAACGCCCAAGACGCGCGGCCCGCTGATCGACAACGGCCAACTCGATGTGGTCGCGGCGACCTACACCATCACCGACGAGCGCAAGAAGAGCTGGGATTTCTCGACGCCGTATCGCACCGACTACGTGGGCCTCATGGTCAAGAAACGTTCGGGCTTTACCTCGATTGAGGACCTGGACGGCAAGGTCATCGGCGTGAGTCAGGGTGCCACCACGCAGGGCCTGATCGAGCAGATGATCAAGGATAACGGCTTTACCTGCGAGCCCGAATTTAGGGCCTTTAGCGGCTACCCCATCATCAAGAGTTCGCTCGACGCCGGCAATATCGACGTCTTTGCCATGGACCGCTCCACGCTGGCCGGCTACATGAACGAGACTGTCGAGCTACTGCAGCCCGAGGTCAAGTTTGGCGAGCAGGGCTACGGCGTGGCGACCAAGAAGGGCTGCGACCTCTCGGCCGTGGTCAATCAGGTGGTCTGCGATCGCTTGGCCGACGGCTGGCTCGATCAAGAGGTCAAGACCTGGGGTCTTGTGTAGGCGCATCGTCCAAGGAAGGAATCAAATGCTCGAAGGATTGTTTGACGCCGACCGCTGGTCGACGACATTTCAAAACATGGGGCCCTTCTGGGAGGGCTTTGGCGTGACGCTGCAGGTGGTCGTTGCTGGTCTGCTGCTGTCGCTGGTGCTGGGCACGCTGCTGGGCGTGTTCTCGACCACCCGTTCGCGTGTACTGCGCGCCATCAGCCGCGTGTACGTTGAGTTTTACCAGAATACCCCGCTACCCGTGCAGGTGCTCTTTATGTATATGGCTGGCCCGCAGTTTTTGCAGGCTATAACCGGCGCCGACCAGCCGGTGCGCATCGCGCCGTTCGTGCTGGGCTTCTTGGGTGTGGGCCTGTATCACGCGGCCTACATCTCGGAGGTCATCCGCACCGGTATCGAGGCCGTTCCGCGCGGTCAGATGGAGGCGGCCCAGAGCCAGGGCTTCACCCGTGCGCAGGCATACTGGTACATCGTACTGCCCCAGACGTTCAAGATCATTCTGCCGCCGCTGTGTAACCAGGCGCTCAACCTGGTCAAGAACACGTCGGTGCTGGCGCTTGTGGCCGGCGGCGACCTTATGTACCGTTCCGACAACTTTGTGAGTCTGTACGGTTACCTGCAGGGATACATCGTCTGCTGCCTTATGTACTTCATCATCTGCTTTCCGCTCGCCATGCTTGTGCAGTGGCTCGAGCGCCGCTCCAAGGAGCGTCCGCGCGGCGTGAGCCTAGCCGAGCTGGGGCTCGACAACGTAGAGGAGGCCTAGCGCATGGAAATCTTCAACGCGACCAACCTGCTCTACATTTGGGGCGGCTTTGTTAAGACAATCGAGATCTCGGCGCTGTCGATCTTTTTCTCGCTCATCTTTGGCACGGTGCTGGCGCTCGTTAAAAGCTATGCGCCCCGCCCGTTCCGTATTCTGGTGAGCGCCTATATCGAGCTGTTCCGCTGCACACCGAACCTGCTGTGGATCCTGTTTATCTACTTTACTGTGCAGGGTTTGGACATTGTGATTTCGACCATCGCCTTTACGCTGTTTACCAGCGCCGTGATGGCCGAGATTGTGCGCGGCGGCCTCAACTCGATTCCGCGCGGCCAGTTTGAGGCGGCGCAGAGCCAGGGTTTTGGCTTCTTTGCCACCATGCGCTACATCATTCTGCCGCAGACGTTTAAGACGATCATTCCGGCGCTGTTTAGCCAGTGCACGACCGTCATCAAGGACAGCTCGTATCTTTCGGGTATTAACGTGGCCGAGCTCATGTATACGGCAAATGTCGTGATGGCCCACGCGATCGACCTGTCGCAGGTGCTTATGCTCTACGGCCTGGTGTTTGCGATGTACTTTGTGCTCAACTTTGGTATCTCGCTGCTGGTTCGCGCATATCAGAGGCGAATGGTGGCAGCGTAGAATGTGACAAAGGGACTGTCCCTTTGTCACATAGAGAAAGGAATCGCGATGAGCGATCTGGAGAATAAGAAGAATCCTGTGGTCATTACCATCGCGCGCGACTTTGGCGCCGAGGGCCACGAGATTGGTCGCATGCTTGCCGACGAGTTGGGGATTCCGCTGTACGATAACGAGCTGCTGGTACGTGCGTCGCTGCGCGCGGGCGAGTCGCTCGACAAGATGGCCGCCTACGACGAGCGTCTGGCCGTGGAGAACATGGCGTTCCTGCCCGACCGCTACGACGCGCGTTCGTACTCGGACAAGCTGTTCCAAAAGATGAGCCAGGTGATTTTGGACTTGGGTGAGACCGAGAGCTGCATTATCGAAGGCCGCCTGTCCGATTACCTGCTTCGCAACAACCCCAACCACATTGCCGTGTTGGTGACCGCTCCCTTTGAGGACCGCGTCGAGATTGTGCGCAAGAAGCGTGGCCTTAACAAAAAGAAGGGCGCCAAGCTGGTCAAACAGCAGCAGAAGGCGCGCGAGGCGTTCTATAAGCGCTACAGCGCCGGCAAGTGGAAGATGACGAGCGGTAAGGATATCGTCGTCAACCGCGCCAAGCTGGGGCGCGAAGGCTGCAAAGACGTTATCGCCGCTGCCTACCGCTACAAAGTCGCCCAGCTCGAAGCCTAGCCAATCAAAACCACCACAAAGGCACCTTTGTGGTGGTTTGTTTTAGGCGGAGGGGAAGGCCTTGGTGAGACCGGCGCGCGTCTGCGTGCCGGTCTTTTGATAAATGGAACTCAGGTGGCGCTGCACCATGCGCATCGAGATACCAAGCTCCTCGGCGACCTGTTTGAGCGGGCGCTCATCTTGGGTCACAGCCACCAGCACGTCAACTTCGCGTGGGGTGAGAGCGTGATCGGTGATGAAGACCTGACGCTGCTCCTCGATACTCGGTGCTGCCAGCGCCTCCTCGGCAAGCTGTTGATGTTCGCGCTCCTGCTCGGTTTGGGGTAGGCGGAACAGGCCGGCTGCCACAAATGCCGCGCAGGCGGCGACGAGCAAAACGAGCGCACCGATCATGATGAGAGCAACATTGCCCGAGGTCACAAGCGCAAGCGAGACGCCCGACGTGGTGAACGCGCACACGTTATTGGCGGCGCGTCCCATGCCGGCCCAGAAGGCGGGCGCGTGCATGCGCGGTGCCAGCTGAGTAAACGTGGCAGTAAAGAACGTGACGAAAAAGCCCGAGCTCAGGTAAAAGACAATGAGGCCCAGGTTGGGATCGGCTCTTGCTTCGACGGCTAAGATCGAAATAGTGGAGAGTACCGTGACGCCGAACATGACGAGTCCCATGTAGCGACGCTCGGCAAGATCAAAGATAAGACCGGCGGCAAGACCGCTCGCTGCCAAAAAGAGGCGCGGCCAGGTCTGCACGGCGATGGTGCCGTGGGCGTTGGAGAACGTGACCACGTTATCGAGAGTAGAGAACAGACAGGCCAGAATCATGACGAGCGCGATGCTCCAACACGCCTGCTTGGCAAGGGCGTGCGATGGCTCAACAAGGGGATTGATGGCGGGGCTGGAGCTCTCAGCAGCCTTTTGGGGAACGACGCTGAGGGCGGAGATGGCGATCGTCGCTGTGCCAAGGACGATGAGCTCTGCGATGCCGCCGCAATTGAGCAGGTTGATGGCGAACTGCATCAGGATGCCCGCGGCATAGGCTGCTCCCGCACCGGTGGCGAGCTTGGGATCGTCTTGGAATGTCGTTGCGAAGGCATGGTGTGCCGCGCCACCCAGTAGGCCGAGTCCGAGGAATGCGAGACATCCCAGAATCTCGAGCGCAAGCGGGCTCGTGGGGGACTGAATCTGAGTCAACCCCAAGATGGCGATGGGGACGGCGGTGCTGACAACTGCCCGAGGCCGGCCTTTGCGCTGTGCGAGCCCGAGCAGCGGCGCATATCCGATAAAGCCGAGCACGCTCGCACCTAGAATAAAGCCCTGTGCGAGCACAACACGTTCGGCGCCGGCGAGTAGCCCGACATTGACGTCGAAGCGAAACTCGGCGGCAAGGAAGGCGAAGGTGAAGAGCGCGAGTGCCAGAAGCGCGTTGATTTTAGGCCTGCTCAGGTTCAAGGACGGTCCTTTGGGTGGACGAATAATCGTGTCCTCGATTGTAGCGTTCCCGGGACGAGTGTGGCGATGGCGAAATCATATTGACTTAAACCGCAGGTAGAGGCCTGGGTTCACATCTACGAACCTAGGCATACGGAGTCATTTGACACATCTTGGTGGTACAGAATCACCGCAAAGGGGACAGGCACCTTTGTGGTGGTATGGCCCATCGACCAAGGAGGCCGTTATGTACGGAAACCACTTTGACAAGCAAACCCAACGCGAGCGTACCTGCTCGCTGGTTCACGGTACTTGGCGTTGTGTGGGTGCCAAAATCGCTTGCGCTGGCGCGTGTGCGCTTATGGTCGGCCAGCTGCTGCTGCCGAGCGTGGCGCTTGCGACCGAATGTGACGATTCCGTCGCTGCGATGGGCGAGGTTGCCGCGGCTCCGGTGACGCCGACGGTTGCGGAGGATACGGCTGCAACGACCGCACCGGCTGCTTCGACCGCGCCTGCAACCGATGCTGCTCCGACGGTACAAGCCACCGTTGAGCCTCAGCAGACAATCCCAGCCGATGCCGCCAATGAGTCTAGCGGTTCGGCGCTCGCTGGGCAAAACGCTTCTGGCGACGACACCGCCGCCACGCCGGCGAATGACGCCATCATGCCCTGCGGTGTGACCGATGTTGTTGGCGGCAGCGGCGTTAGGGTCAATATTACGGTGCGGAACAATTACACCGACATCAAGAAAGAAGAAACGATTGAGTATGTGAAGGGGATTGCCCTTGTAGATGGAGACCAGTCTGCTCTCGATGGTAGCGCTTTGACTTTTATCGGCCTGGGGGACTTGATCGTCCATGCGGCGTATGACAGTGCGAGCAATAAAACAACGCTTACCCTGGATATCAGCAAGATTCAGAGACAGAAGGAGGAGCAGAAGTACTTTACAGAGTACAAGGAGAATAAGTCCAAGATGACGACCACCTATGATGGATCCAAGCTTACGTATACGGGTACAGAGCCCGGGAATATCATCATCGGTGATCCGGACGACGCCTTTAAAGGAGACACCGAGGCGACCGGGAAACCCACTATTAACGAGATCCGGGATGACTACTACACCCGCACCCATGTCTACGAGAGGGCGTGCCTTGTTATCCCGGCAGCGGAATCAGAATCGGAATCCATCTCCTTTGCCAATGTTCAGAATACGAACTTCAATTGGCAGCTGGATACTGGTCCGCAGGCGACGGCAGGTGTCCCTAACTACGATGCAGATAAATACGAAATCGCTTATGAATGCTGGCAGGAATTTGAAAACAACGAACCCGTTGCTGCCTGGTATTCCGATAACGGCTCACATGGTTCCCTGCCGACTATTACAAAGTTTAAAAGCGGGAAAGAGTACGTGTATTCTCTTATGCTGAAGCCAAAAGACGGATATTCCTTCAGCGATGAAACCGTTGTTACCGTAAACGGGGAAACCGTAAAGTCGAGTCTAAGCGGAGAATTCCTGTATGTCCCTGCTATTAAAACAATTACGATGCCTACTTCGTCGGAAAACGAAGCTCTTGAGAATCTAAACGTCAACAACGTGAAAACCGACTACGCGCCCGGCGAGGCGCCGCGTGCGACCGCGACGATTCCTGCCGCCGATGCCGATAAGTATGAGATCGCCTATGAGTGCTGGGAAGAGATGGATGGCAGGGACCCTGCGGAGCTCAAGCCCGTTGCCTTCTGGTATTCCGACCCCGCAGAGTACAAGCCGGGCATGAAGAAGATTGACCACTTCGAAGAGGGCAAGTTCTACATGTATTCCGTCGAGCTGAGGCTCAAGGACGACAATACCGTGGCCGATGACTGCAATATGAACGTCAACGGCCATTGGACGCACCACATCAAGACCGTCAACGGCGTCTTCGCGCCAAACGCTGACAATATGCTGTGCGAGCAGCCGATCGACGAATGGCGGGCCATCGACGTTATCGAGATCAATGGCGCCACGACCACCTTCAAGGCAGGCGACAGGCCGGTCTTTACGGCGAGTGTTCCGATGGGTTCCAACTCCCTTCCTCAGTGTGAGTTCTGGACGGGTAGCGACGGCAGCGAAGTGAACTCCCAGAAGTTCTGGGATCAGAACATTACAAACCACATCGATGCTTTTAAGCCTGGCGTGACCTATCGCTACGGCATCTACCTCAAGTCCGCGCGCGGCTTCTACTTCACGCCCGACACCAAGCTGGTGGTCAACGGCGTGGAATGCGGCTACCAGGTCGCGGATAGCGTATCCGATGAGGACAGCGGCTGGATCTACACCCTGTGGCTCAACACTGATCTGACCTTTACGCCTGAAGCCACGCCGACTCCCGATCCGCAGCCTACGCCGGATCCCAAGCCGACACCGCAGCCTGAGGTGAAGCCTGAGACTAAGCCCGGGGTGAAGCCCGAGACCAAGCCCGCGGCCAAGCCGGCCACGACAACCGCCACGACCAAGACGGTTGAGAAAACCACGCAGGCCAAGAAGGGCGATGCTGTCCTGGCTACCACGGGGGATACCACCGCGATGACGGTCGCCGCCCTAGGCATCGCCGGCGCAACCGTAGCCGCCGCCGGCCTCGCCGCGACCAAGCGCCGCAAGCATTAGAGCTGGGTGACGGCTCTCGTTCTCGGCCTCAGCAAAATCTCAATCTGTAACACCAAACTGCCCAAAACGGCTCTAGATGTTACAGATTGAGATGAACCGAATGGCCGCCAATCTAATGTCTCGATCTGTAACACCAAGCGGGGAATTTGACCTCTTACTGTTACAGATCGAGACAAACCGGCCGGCTAAGTCCAAAACCACCACAAAGATGCCTGTCCCCTTTGTGGTGGTTTGCGCAGGTAGAACGGTAGGTTCGTATATATGAACCTACCGTTCGCTTTGTTTTTGGACAACGATTACGCTGGATGACTTTTGGTTTGCAGGAAAGGAACGACCATGAGGTGGACTACTGTTCGAGCGCTTTGCCGCCGCCTGACCATTGCCGCGGTGACCCTCACCATGGTGACGGGCTCGTTGCCCGTGGGCGCGTTTGCTGAGGTGTTCACCACCGATAGCACCTTTGTGCAGACGGATGTCGAGCAAGTAGACGCCGCCGACCCCGCCGACGCTGCGCCCGATGCCGATGCCGCCAACGCCGCCGACCCCGCGTCCGATGCCGGCGCTGCCGACCCCACAGTGCCCGATACCGGTGACACCCCTACGCCCCCGGCCTCCGAGATTGCATCGGCGGCGGGCCTGACGGGCGCCGGGCAGACCGAGAGCACACCTGCGGGTACGCTCGCCACCGATCTTGTCGAGGGCAAGGAGCTCGCCGAGCAGCAGAAGCAAGAGGAGACTTCCGGCACCGAGGCGACCTGGAACGAGGAACTTGAACTCTGGGCAACCTCGAAGGGCGCCACGGGCGTAAAGGACGAATACGACGATGGCTACGTGGCCGGCGAGCAGACCCCCGCGCAGTACTACTTCTCGATTGATAGCCTCACCAACGAAATTTCTATCGAGTATGGCGACGCGGGCATTACCACGTTGGAGGTGCCCTCGACCATCGACGACAAAAATGTCGTAAGCCTTACGGGTATGGGAAGCGCTGTGCTCACATCGATCACCTTCGCCCCTAATTCGCATGTCCGCTCGGTTGGAGGCTTGGGCGGCAGCAGCATCAAAGAGATCGCACTGCCCGATTCGGTCGAGGAGCTCAAGAGCTATGCATTCTACAAAAGCAAGACGCTCCAAACGGTAACCTGGCCCAACAACGCGGCCTTTACCACGATTCCCGAGCAGGCCTTTAAGGAATGTGAACAACTTGACGACAATGTGGTGGCAACGCTGCCGCCTTCGGTCAAAACTATCGACTATCTTGCATTCGCCTATTGCGGCGTGCCGCAGTTCTATGTCTCGGACACAACAGTGCTCACCTTTACCCAGATCAACGTGCCGGGCACGGTGGAGCGGATTGAGCGCAATGCCTTTGACGGGTGCTCCTTTGTGTCGTCGGTGACGATCGGCGACGGCGTTAAATATATCGGAGCGCACGCGTTCGCCTCTCTTGATCCTGCGATTGCCGGCAAAGAGATTGTGCTACCCAAAAGCGTGGAAATGATAGAGTGGGGAGCTTTTGAGAACACGAGATACGGAAACGAGACGAACCATAATGCCGTTGCCCTGCGCGTGATGAACCCCGATCTTCAGTTTGGTGAGGCGGGCTATTCGGGCGACTATAATGAGCGCGTGACAATCGATGGCGTAACGTATGCGATTCCCTTTAGTGAAGGTCAGACCATCTATGCCTATGCGACCGATTCGGCTGGCAACCCCTCGATGGTCAAAAAGCTTGCCGATGCCGTGGCCGATCGCAAGGACTCCGTCGATTCCTCGAAGCCTGCCTACACGTTTGAGTGGATGGGCGAGGCGGCCCAGGTGACGGGCAAACTTCCCCAGAGCGCGACGGCTACACTCGTGCAGGCGGGGCAGTCCACGCCGCTGGCGGTTGGCGATGACGGCAGCTTTACAGCGGACGCTCTCTCCAAGACAGCAGCCACCCTGCGCATTTCGCTCAGCGGTTACTATGACATGGTGCTGGCGCGCCCGGGCGACCAGATGACGAGCACATGGAATATCGGAGAGATAAAGGCGGAGGACTTTACCAAGATTCCGGCCTCGCGCGCGATTGAGCTCAACGTGGCCTATCTCGAACCGGTCGCAGGCCAGGATAAGACCGAACGCATTGAGCTCGATAGTCTCAATAACATCGATCTGACGGTGAAGAGCGGCGGCAAGACGCTTAAGCCTGCCAAGGGTGACAAGGAAAACGACTTCCGTATCCAGGGCACAGCACTCGTGGTGTCGCAGGCCATTGCCGACGCGGACCAGGATCTGGAGATAACGCTCGAGCCCAAAGACAGCCTCAAGCTGGGTGGGGCGACGGCGACGGTGAAGCCCTCGGCCGGCAAGGTCGATATCGACTTGAAGCCCTGGGGTACGGCGACGGTCACGACCAAGGGCGACTACCAGGGCGCCAACCGCGTGCTGGTGTTCCGTACGTCCGATGGCAAGCTCGTCGCCGACGGTGTCACCTATTTGATGGGTTACGAAGACGATGGCACCGCGCCTATCATGAAGGCCGAGACGCCGCGTCTTAAGGCCGGTTCGTACACCATCCTCGCCTTTAACAAGACGAGCTACGACATCCAAGCGACGAGCTATTCCACGTTTAGCCGCCTAGGGCTGACCGTGGGTAAGCATATCGCGCAAAAGCAGGTGAAGATCGAGGACGGCAAACAGCTCGACGTGACGCTCGACGTCCCCACGTTTGACGTGGAGACGTATCGTGCCGAGCGTGGGCTGACGGCGGGCTCGGTTATCGCTGATTCGTCCGCGGTCGTTGGCGTGGAGACCGAGCTGCGCATTCATTACGAGCTCAAGGACAGCCAGGCTGCCAAGATTGAGATTCCGCTGGCCAAGGATGCCGTCGAGGATGTGTCCGCAGGCGCTCGCGAAGCCGGCGCCAGCTCCGATGCCATGTGGGCTGGCACAACTTGGGAGGGCGACAACCTCGTTCTCGATATGAAGAAGAGTGCGGGCGCCGATGTGTTTGTGCGCTTTAAGCCTAAGGCCGCGGGCATCTATGCCATCTCGCCGCTCATTACGCTGGGCGAGGTGACATTGCCGCTGGGAAGCACCACACTCGAGATTAGCGGATCGCGCATCGAGGTCGACAGCACCGACGTTCACAGCCTGCTGGGCAATGTGGCCTACGTATACGCAGCGCCCGGCAAAAGCGTGCAGCTTACCGTGGGCGCGGGCGCCTCGGCCGCAAAGTACACTGGCAAGACCAATAAACTCGGCCGTGCCAAGATTGAATACGACCTGCCGCAGGATACGCTTGCCGCCGAGCGTGTGACGCTCGAAGCGCGCGTGGGCTCGACCGACGTCGCCGCCGCTGCCGCAGAGGTGACGGCTCGCAATTATGTGCGCTATGTTCCGGGCGCTTCGGTCTGGAACTTTGATGTGACGTATCGTGGCGGTACGCAAAACCTGGTCAAGGACGGCAAGGACACCGGCAAGAGCCTGTGGACCTTCCATCATCTGCCACAAAAGAAGAACGCCTACTGGACCTTTGACATCACGCTCGAGGTGGGAAACGAAGAGGCCGCCGACACGCTCGACCTGTACGTGGACTGCGTGGATGGCAAGACGGTGACGATTCCTCTGACTCAAAAGTCGCGCGAGGGCACCCGTGTGCGCTATGTGGCGGAGTATGTGGACGAGGGGTATCTCAAGCTGCTCGACGAGTCTAACAAGGCGAATGACTCGACCTATGTGAACTGCGGCAACTTTGAGCAGATCTTTATGCCGCAGACCTACCGCATCTCCAATGCCCAGCTTATGACCATGCTGAGTTTTGACGCCAAAGCTTCGGCCAAAAAGCATTCCGCCGCGGCCGAGGAGCGCCAGCAGGAGTTCTCGAATGCCGTGCAGCAGTGGCACGAGTATATGATGGATAACTCGTTTAATGATGTCGACGAGGCCTTTAACGACGCGATTGACCAGATGGTCGCCGATGCGTTTGCTGAGGAAGAGAAGGACGGTAAAGAGGACGAAGCCAGCAAGGAGGGCGAAGCCCAAGGTGGAGCTGTCCGTAAGGCTCGTCGCGCCCCTGCTGCCAGCGACGGCGAGGGTGATGATGCTGGCAACGACGAGGCCGCGCAGTTTGCCGCCGAGCTTAAGGCTGCGGTTGGCGGCTCGTCGGCGCTGCTGACCAAGCAGGGCGACAGCTATGGCGTCAACGTGGACAAGATGATCTTTGAGGACGCGTACTGCACCAGCGAGGATTGGTATCAGGAACTCGCAGCGGCCCAGGGCGCGAACGCTGCGGATGCGGCCGCCATCAAGGAGCTCGTCGACCATGCATCGCGAGCGGAGTTTATTGCCCAGCAGGCCGAGGATCTGGTGGGCCAGTCGATGGGTATCGGCCAGCTCAGCCAATACGGAAGCTGGAATGACGCAACCGCTGCGGCGCTCAACAAGTGTGCGGGCATTAAGGCCAGCGAGTACAACGGCCAGTCGACGAGTGGGTTTAACGATTTGGGCCATGCGCTCGGCAGCTCGCTGAGCTACAAGGCGGCTGACGACGATACCGTCAAGGGCTTTAAAGTCGCCGCGCCCGATGGCGAGCAGACGGCCTATATCGAGTCGGAGTTTATCGAGAACTCCAATAACAACAAGAATCAGGCGCTTCTGTTTAACTCGATCGCCATGCAGTGCGACATTTTGGACAACCTGTACGACAACTGGAATGTGGTCCATAGCCTCAATAACTCTACGATTCGCGGCTGGCTTATGGCTTGGAAGCGCAACGGCGACGTGAGCGCCCATATGAAGCTCATCCGCACGATTCGCTCACTCAAGAGCTATAAGATCGAGTGCGAGATGTTCGGCCAGGTCTTTAAGACCGATGCGTGGAAGGCGGCCGGCCAGGCGTTTCCCGCGGCGACCCAGGGCATCGGAATCTTTACCGGCATTTACGGCGTGAACGATGCCAGCAAGAACTGGGAGAACGTGAACGTCCGTATGCAGAAGGTGAAGGGCGAGCGCGAGGGCTATGAGCTTCAGCATACGCGCTTGCTTGCCAAGCCCGAGAAGACCGAGGATGACTGGAAGTGCATTTACGCGCTGCGTGATGCCATGGAGAAGGCGCGTGCGTTTGAGGATCTGCTGTATCGCCAGCTCTGCCACGACAGCACCGATGTGGCGGTGGGCTCCATTATGACAATCGCCGGCGTGCTGACGGCCGGTTCGGCGGGTACTGTGGTGGGCGCTGCCTATGACGCGGCTTCGACCAGCGTAGGTTCGGAGCGCGCGATTAAGCTGACCAATGCCGAATGCGCCTACGATGTTGCCTGCGAGCAGGTGGAGCGCGCGTGCCAGAATCGTATTACGGTCAACTGGGGCGAGCTGACCGATGCCGAGGTCTATAACGCCAACAAGGACGGCTTGATCTCGGACGAGAAGATGCAGTCGATCTTTGAGGCGCGTTATCGCAATGTGGCTGCCAAGGCGGCGCCCGACCCTGCGGGCGTGGTGTACGAGGGGCTGCTGTCCAATACGGTTGAAGGCGCGACGGTTGAGCTGTGGAGCGCCGACGATGCGACCGGTACCAATGCAGTGCGTTGGGATGCCGAGGAGTATGAACAGGACAATCCACTTGCAACGGGTGCGGACGGTGCGTACAACTGGAATACGCCGACCGGCTGGTATCAGGTGCGCGTGACCAAGGACGGGTATGAGGAGGCGCGTTCGGCTTGGCTGCGCGTGCCGCCGATTCAGACTGAGGTGAACATTGGTTTGGTGTCGACGGCGGCGCCCGAGGTGGCTTCGGCCCATGCCTATACCGATTGCGTCGAGGTTGAGTTTGCGCAGTATATGGATGCGAGCGACGATGCCCTGGTCGCATTGTGCGCGCAGGGCTTGGGTGACGTGACGTATACGTGGCTCGACAAGCAGGACGATCCCAATGGCAAGCCGCTGTCGCGCGTGCTGCGTATTCGCTATGCCGATGCGCGTGAGGCGGGCTCGACGGTGGCGTTTGAGCTCGACGGTGCTCGCAACTACGCCGGTACGGCCATGTCGCGCTGGGCAAGCGGGGAGCTTGCCGTGGGCGTTCGTGCCGACAAGCTCAGGCTCAACGTGGAGCAGGCCGTGACCATGCTTGAGGGCAGTGACTTTGAGCTGGTGGCGCACGTGACCGATAAGGCGGGCAAGCCGTTTGCGGGCGCCAAGGTTAGTGTTGGGCTGGAGTCCTCGGCTATCTGCTCTGTTGATGCCACCCAGGCCGTGACGGGCGAGGACGGCGCGGCGACGTTTGCGCTGCATGGTGCTCTGCCTGGCTTGACGACGTTGACGGCGACGGTGGACGGCACGGCGCTGTCCAAGCAGGTCGACGTTCGCGTGTCTGCCGAGGCAGTGCGACCGGCGCGACCGGTGGCGACGATTGGTGCGACGACGTTTGGTGCATGGTCGCCCAAGGAGAACTACATTACGGTGCCCAAGGGCACGAAGCTGGAGCTTTCGGCCGAGGATGGCACGACGATTTGGTACACCACCAACGACACCTGCCCCTGCCGTGACGAAGGCCGCGTAAAGTACACCGAGCCTATTGCGCTCGATAGCAATATGTATGTGCGCATTGCGGCACAGCGCCCTGGCATGTCGTACAGCGAGTATTCCGAGCGTCTGAACATTACGATTACGGTGACCGATGAGGCGGCACCTGAGCCCAAGCCGGAGCCCGGGCCCAAGCCGGAACCCAAGCCGACGCCTGGCAGCGGTGAGCAGGGTGGCGGTGCGGATGGCTCTGGCGGTACCGGGGTTCCTGCGGGTGGTTCGACTTCGACGACGACAACGGTGACGACGGACAAGTCCAAGGGTAAGGGCGAGAACGGCAAGAAGTCCGGCGGCACGGAGCTTGCCAGCACGGGTGACTCCGCCGCGATGACGGTCGCCGCCCTGGGTATCGCCGGCGCAACTGTCGCCGCTGCCGGCATTGCCGCGACCAAGCGTCGCAAGCGCTAGGTTTTGGCGGCGGCGCCCATCCTCGGCTTTCGCAAAACCTCAACCTGTAACACCAGGCCAGTAAAAATGGCTCTAGGTGTTACAGATTTAGATGAACGGTCCGGCCGTCAGCCTAATGTCTCGATTTGTAACACCAAGCGGGACATTTGGCCTCTAACTGTTACAGATTGAGATAAAGCGGAGGCGGCTGGCGCAATATCTCGATCTGTAACAACTACGATGCTCAACGGACTCCAGCTGTTACAGATTGAGACAAAACGACCGGGCAAGTCCCAAACCACCACAAAGGTGTCTGCCCCATCGTGGTGGTTGGGGTGGTCGGCATAGAAAAAGTCCCCGCCGGGCGTGTGCTCGACGGGGACTTTGCCGTTTGATGGCTAGCGCTGTGGGTGATTACTCGCCCAGCAGGCTCTTGGTGATGGAAGCGGCGGCCTTCTTGCCGGCGCCCATCGCCAGAATGACCGTAGCGGCACCGGTGACGATGTCGCCGCCGGCCCAGATACGGGGATCGGTGGTCTGGCCGGTCTCCTCGTCGGCGACGATGTAGCCCCACTTGTTGAGCTCCATCTTGCCGCCGATCTTGGCAGCGAAGGGGTTGGCGTTGGTGCCGATAGCCGAGATCGCGACGTCGCAGGGGATCTCCTCGATGGCGCCTTCGATGGGCACCGGGCGACGACGGCCGGACTCGTCGGGCTCGCCGAGCTCCATCTTCTGGACCTTGACGGCGCACACGGAGCCGTCCTCGCCAGCGACAAACTCGAGCGGGGAGACGAGCGGCAGAACCTCGACGCCCTCGGCCTTAGCATGGTGCAGCTCGGCGCGACGGCAGGGCATCTCGTCCTCGGTACGACGGTAGGCGATGATGGCATGCTCGGCACCCAGGCGCTTGGCGGTACGGACGGCGTCCATAGCCACGTTGCCGCCACCAAAGACGACGACGTTCTTGCCGTGCTTGGTGGGGGTGTCGTACTCGGGGAACTTGTTGGCCTTCATCAGGTTCACGCGGGTGAGGTACTCGTTAGCGAAGAAGACGTTGGGCAGGTTCTCGCCGGGGACGTTGAGGAACTTGGGCAGGCCGGCGCCGGTTGCCACGTAGATGGCGTCGAAGCCCTGCTCGAACAGCTCCTCGGCCGTGGCCATGTTGCCCACGACGGAGTTGTACTCAAACTTGACGCCCATGTCCTCCAGGCCGTCGATCTCGCGCTTGACGACTGCCTTGGGCAGACGGAACTCGGGGATGCCGTAGACCAGCACGCCGCCGCCGGTGAAGAATGCCTCGAAGACGGTGACGTCAAAGCCGTTGCGGGCGAGCTCGCCGGCGCAGGTGATGCCGGACGGGCCGGAGCCGACGACGGCGACCTTCTTGCCGTTCTTGGGGGCCATCTTGGGCGTGGAGGCGAGCTCGGGGCGGTCACCCAGGAAGCGCTCGAGCTGGCCGATGGCCACGGGCTCGGACTTCTTGCCGCGGATGCACTTGCCCTCGCACTGGTTCTCCTGCGGGCAGACGCGGCCGCAGATGGCGGGAAGCATGGAGTCCTCGCGGATGGTATCGAGGGCGCCGCCGAAGTCCTTCGCGCGGATCTGCTCGATAAAGCGGGGGATGTTGATGTTGACGGGGCAGCCCTCAACACAGAACGGCTTCTTGCAGTTGAGGCAGCGCTCGGCCTCGGCCAGCGCCATCTCCTCGGTGAAGCCCTTGTCGACGGGGCGGAAGTCGCAGGCGCGCTCGGCAGCCGGCTCCTCGTTATCGGGGGTGCGGGGCGACTTCATATCGGCAACGAAACGACCGTTAACTAGTGGCATGCGCAGCTCTTTTCCTCATAGGCCTTGAGGGACTCGCCCTCTTCGGAACGGTAAGCGGCCTGGCGGGCACGAAGGTCATCCCAGTCGACCAGGGTGGCATCGAAGTCGGGGCCGTCGACGCAAGCGAACTTGGTCACGCCGCCCACCTCGACGCGGCAGCAGCCGCACATGCCGGTGCCGTCAACCATGATGGGGTTGAGCGACGCGGTGATGGGGGTGTCGTACTTCTGGGCGGTGAGGGTCGAGAACTTCATCATCGGAACGGGGCCGACGCAGAAGACCTGGCTCACGGCCTTGTCCTGCAGCAGGCGCTCCAGCGGAGCGGTGACAACGCCCTGCTCGCCGTAGGAGCCGTCGTCGGTGGTGATGTGGATGTGGTCCTCGTCGAGGAGCTCGCGGAACTGGTCCTCCATGAGCAGGAGGTCCTTGGTGCGGGCGCCCATGATGGCGTGCACCTCGTGACCGGTCTCGACCAGGTGCTTGGCGACCGGGAAGGCAATTGCCAGGCCGACGCCGCCGCCAATGACGGCGCAGGGGCCCTCGGCCATCTCGGTGGGAACGCCCAGCGGGCCCACGACGTCGCGCAGCGACTCGCCGGCCTCGTAGGTGGAAAGCATCTCGGTGGTCTTGCCGATCACCATGAAGATGAACTCGACCCAGCCCTCGTCACCGTTCCAGCCGGCCAGGGTAAACGGGACACGCTCGCCCGTCTCGTTGGCGCGAACCATGAGGAACTGTCCAGCGTGCGCATGTTTGGCGATTGCGGGCGCCTCGATGCGGAACTTGAACACCTTCTCCGAGAACTGCGTCTTCTCCAGGATCTTATACATAGAACCCCTCTCTTGTTAGGGCCGCCGAACCGTGCCTCCACGGAAATGGACGGTAGCCCGAGTAAAACCGTACGCGCACAGGCGTTGTGCAGACATACGGTGCAAATTATACCCTCATGGACATGCTGTTTACGTGTGTCTTCGGCGGTTGGGAAAAGGGTTTATCCCGACCTACCAAAAAGGGACAGGTTTATTTTGGTCGGTTTTATCAGGCAAAACGGCAAAGGGGGCCGGCCTCGCGCATCGGTGGGGCCGGCCCCCTTTGGGGCGCTGCATATGTATGGCGGCGCAGGACTTATTGCGATGCGGCCGCGGCGGCGTTTTCGCATATAAAACCTGCCAAAATTAACATCCCTAAATGGTAGGTTTTAGTGCTTGCCGTTGGCGGAAGCGGCACCGTTTACGTGATCGCGGGCGTAGATTACGCCGTGGACGATGGCCAAACCGGCGGCATCTGCGGCGCGGGTGCAGGTGTCCTGGAAGCCCTCGGCCTCGCGGGCGCGCAGCTGCTTAAGCACATAGTCTGCGACGGCCATCTTGCCGGGAGGGTTGCCGATGCCGGTGCGGATGCGGCTGAAGTCGCGGCTGCCCATCTTGTCGATGATGGAACGCAGGCCGTTGTGGCCAGCATGGCCGCCGCCCACCTTAACACGCACGTCGCCGGCGGGAATATCGAGCTCGTCGTGGATTACGAGCAGCTCCTCGGCCTTGATCTTGTACTCGCGGCAGAGCTTGGAGATGGGGCCGCCCGAGGTGTTCATGAATGACTGCGGCTTGACCAGCACAATCTGGCGTTTGCCGCCCTCTTCCTCGGCATCGTTGATATTGATGAGCGCGACCTCGGCACCGGCCTGATTTTTCCAATACGTGACACCGGCCTGACGGGCCAGCTCGTCGATTGCCTTAAAGCCGGCGTTGTGGCGGGTCTCGGCATATTCCTCGCCCGGGTTGCCAAGCCCGGCAACCATGCGAATCTTAAGCGGCTGTGCAGCTGCCATGTTCATCCTTTCGTTGATTTGTCGCCTGCTATGGTGAGCGACCCTGTTGCCGCTGTCAAATGGAGGGCAATTGAGGTGAGTTGAGGGCGTTTGAGCGGTTGCAGGAAACCGGGGTGGACAGTTAGTTCAGATTTGTATAAAGCAAGAGGCTCTCGGCTGCCAAAATCGGAGACATGGAGCCGTTTCGGTGCTTTGGGGCGCACGTTTTGCGCTATTTCGAAGCCATTCGAGCCTTTAAATGAGGTGATTGGCCCCGAGATGGCAGCAAAGCGCCTTGAAATAAGCCGTCTGTTTATACAAATCTGAACTAACTGTCCAGCCTTGCTCGGCGATGTTGTCGAGATACGCTTTCTAGACCGGCGCGAGGCCGATTCCGGCCCGAAGGGCGTTGAGCCATGCGGCTTGACGTTTGCGATAACCCTTGATGCGATAGCGGAACCGAACCCCAGCGAGTCGATGCATCATTTGTGCGAAGGCTTCGAGCGCAACAAGGTCTTTCATTTGGTCGCGATTGATAACCAGGACGTGGATGCCCATTGCCTTGAGTCCATTATTTCGATTGCCATCGTGGATGCGAGCATTTTGAAGCTCATGCCCAATTCCGTTGTATTCGTTGTCGACTCCGGCTGCCGGGCAATATAGGTCGCAGATGGCATAGGGGATGCCTGAGGACATGTTGACCGCAAGAGTGTCGAAGTCGATTCGATGGTTGAGTAGCAGGCCTCCCATGGGCAGGCTGCAGCATCCGAATCCGCCAAAGCGCATGGGCGCGCCCAGGACGGCGAACATTAAGGACTCCGCTGGGGATGCGGATCCTGCTCGGGCGAGTCTGACGGCCGTGCGAAACGAGGCGTAGGAGCTACTTTTGGCAAACTGTGCGACTGCCTCGAGCTCATTTATGGTTGTGGCAGGCTCGCATTTGTAGTGCGCCTGTTCGTAGCGGGTTTCGTCTTGCTTTCCGGGTGCCGGCTGGCCGCCATGACAATCAAGATCGTCCATCGCTTCGGAGCTACCGGCCTTGGGCCACGTGTCGTCGTGGGCGATGGGGTTGGTTATCTCGGGCGGAAGGGAGTAGGACCCCAGCAGCTCCATGAGAAGCATCAGGACTTTGGCTACAGGCTCATTCCTAGAGCACAACATGGCTGTCATGGCGGGAGACGTTGCGTAGATGTCAGCTTCGATGTGCATGATTGCTTCCGCGGGAAGCGGGGCGGTGACGCTGTGCTGGAGAAGACGTCCGTCGGGCCGTCTGTTGTTGCCGCCGGCAACAAGGAGATCTAGGCGCTCGGAGTCGTCTTCGCTCCAGGCGTCAAGCATCGCAAGAGCTACAAAGTCTATGGCGTCCTTGTTGGGAACACAACTTGCAAGGGCTTGTGCCTGTTGCCTGTCATCGATGATGCCCCACGGAAGCGCAGAGTACGCCCGTCGAGCGCGGCGAATTGCGCGGAGGGCGGAGAAATGTGAGATCACAGTGGTCATAGCTATAAAGTACTAAGCCGTCGGCGAAATGATGCAGCCGTGGCGTTCTTTTCGCTCAAAGGGGCGTCGTGCGCCGCAGACGGTAGCAGATCGTGCGAGGGGCCTTGAAAAAGCGGGGCTCAGGGCGCTTGTTTGACCTTGGAGGCATGGATCGAGATAGGTGTTGGACAGCTAGTTCAGATTTGTATAAGGCGATTGAAGCGTTCCGCCATTGTCGAAGGGTTCGGTGGGCAAAATAGAGTGAATGGCATAGTGAAGACGTCCATAAGAGGAGAGATTGGCCGAGATTATGCCGGCAGGTGAACCTTTGGCGCATCAAGTGGTCCATGTGGGCGCCCAAGAAAATACAAATTTGAACTAATTGTCCAGGGAAGGTTGGCGAGGGATAGAAAAAGGGTCGGAAGCGAGCTTCCGACCCTTTAAAAGCATCAAAGATGATGCGATGCGTGGCAGGCTACAGCGCGAAGTCGCCGCCGACGAGCGTGGAGACGGGCTCCTCGTGGTAAACGGCGGAGATGGCCTGAGCGAACTCCTCGGCGACCGAGATGGTCTTGATCTTGCCGCCGACCTCGACGGGAATGGCGTCGGTGACGACGCACTCGACGATGGGGGCATCGTTCAGGCGCTCGATGGCCGGACCAGAGAAGATGCCGTGGGTGGCGCAGACGTAGATGTCGCCGGCGCCCATAGCCTTGAGCTCCTTGACGTTGGCGCACAGGGTGCCAGCGGTGTCGATCATGTCGTCGTTGATGATGCAGGTCTTGCCCTTGATGTCACCGATGATGCCCATGACCTCGGCGGCGTTGTGGCGCGGACGGCCCTTGTGGGCGATGGCCAGGTCGCAGCCGAGCATGTCGGACAGCTTCTTGGCGGCCTTGGCTCGACCCACGTCGGGGGAGACGACAACCAGGTTGTCGGTGTCGAAGTGCATGTCGTTGTAGTACTGGCCAAACAGCGGCAGTGCGGACAGGTGGTTAACCGGGATATCAAAGAAGCCCTGGATCTGACCCTGGTGCAGGTCGAGGGTGATGATGCGGTTGACGCCGGCGCGCTCGAGCAGGTTGGCAACGAGGCGGGCGGTGATGGGCTCGCGCGGGCCGGCCTTGCGGTCCTGGCGGGCATAGCCGTAGTGGGTGATGACGGCGGTGATGGAGCGGGCGGATGCACGCTTGGCAGCGTCGGTGGCGATGAGCAGCTCCATGAGCATGTCGTTGACGTTGCCGCCGGCCACGGACTGAATCAGGAAGACGTCGGCGCCGCGGACAGTCTCGTCGTAGCGGGCGTAAATCTCACCATTGGCGAACTGCTTTAGCGTAAGGCCCGAAAGCTCGACCCCAAGGTACTCAGCGATCTTCTGAGCGAGGGGACGGTTGGAGGAACCGGAATACACGCGGATGGACTTGCGCATATTCTCCGACTTCTCGGGATCATTAATCGGCATTACCCTTCTCCTTTATATCGAATGCCATATAGATGCCTTGTTGCATTGTAACCGCGCGGCGGGGTTTATCGGGTCCTGATAACGTCTTTACCGTCAACGGACACGAACCGACCACTCATCCGGTCGCGCAGGTCACGATAGAAAAAAGGAGCCGTCCCCATGGAACAGCTCCTTTTGTGCTTGATAAAACGTTATACCTCGTCGTCCTCGTGCAGACGGCGGCGATAATCGGCGGCCCAGCCCTCAATATTTACCTGGCGGGCGCGGCCCAGACCGAGTGCGTCGGCCGGGACCGGCTCGGTGATGACGGAGCCGGCGGCCACGAGTGCACCGTCGCCAATCTGGGCGGGCGCGACCATCATGGTGTCGGAACCGATGAAGGCATCCTTGCCGATGACGGTCTTGTGCTTGTGGACGCCGTCGTAGTTGCAGGTGATGGAGCCCGCGCCCACGTTGACGCCGGAGCCCATGGTGGTGTCGCCGATGTAGGACAGGTGCGGAACTTTGGAGCCCTCGCCGATCGTGGACTTCTTGATCTCCACGTGCGTGCCGGCCTTGGATCCGTCGAGCATGTGGGTACCCGGGCGCAGGTAGGCGCGCGGGCCGCAGTCGACGCCGTTCTCGATGACGGCCTCGATGGCGATGGTCTCATCGATGGTGCAGCCGCTGCCGACGGTGGTGTCGGTGAGACGGCTGTTGGGGCCGAGCTGGCACTCCTCGCCCACGGTGACGTGGCCGATCAGGTGCGTCTGCGGCCACACGACGGTATCGCGGCCGATGGTGGCGTCGGGGCCAATCCAGGCCTGCGCGGGATCGATGAACGTGACGCCCTCGGCCATCCAGTGCTCGTTGATGCGGTCGCGCGCGATGGCGGTGAGCTGTGCGAGCTGGATGCGGCTGTTGACGCCCAGACCGTCGCGGTAGTCGTCGCAGTGGAAGATGGAGACTGCCTGGCCGTGGCCTTTGAGGATCTCGAGCATGTCGGGCAGGTAGTACTCGGACTGCGCGTTGTCGTTGCCGATCTCGTCGATGTGGGCGGCGAGCTGCGCGCCGTCGAAGGCGTAGCAGCCGGCGTTGCACTCGAGTAGCTCGGCGGCCTGCTCGGGCGTGCAGTCCTTCTGCTCGATGATGCGCTCGATCTGGCCGTCGGCGCCCAGCTTGATGCGGCCGTAGCCGAAGGGGTCGGGCGGGGTCATGGTCATGACGGTGCAGGCGAGCTCGCCGGTGGCGACGGTCTGCGCGAACTTGGCGACGGTGTCGGCGGTGATGAGCGGCAGGTCGCCGTTGAGCACGACGACCGGGCCTTGCGTGATGCCGCAGGCCTCGAGCGCGACCTTGACGGCGTGGCCGGTGCCCAGGCGCTCGGTCTGCTCGACGCACTCGACCTTGGTGGTGCTGGTGGCGTAGGCGCCGTCGATGAGGGCGCGCATCTCGTCGGCGTGGCTGCCGATGACGACTACGACGCGGTTGCAGCCGGCCTTGATGGTGGCGTCGACGATCCACTGGACCATGGGCTTACCCAGGATCTTGTGCGAAACCTTGCAGTGGTTCGACTTCATGCGGGTGCCCTCGCCGGCGGCGAGGATAATTGCGGTTGCGTCCATGTGATCTCCTGTTACGTTATAGAGACGTGTGTTTGGAAACGATACACGGCGCAATATGATACCGCAGGCACATGATGAGCGCGTAACGATTGGTTTGCGGCGGTTGAGGCTTGCGCCGCCGTCGTGGCGTTTGCGCTGGTTGTGCATGGCGGCGGCGCTGCGGCGTTGGCGTTTTGCGCAAGGGGATGGGAGGTGCCCGTGGATATCATGCGAGAGAAATCGGGCAACGAGCCCGTCGCGGCATTCTCGATGTCGCATCCGGCGGTGCCGGCACTCTACATGGTGCTGACGTTGGGGCTCACTATGTTCTCGATGCAACCGGTGCTGATCGCGCTGTCGCTCGCGGGCGGGTTGGCGTATGGATTTGCGACGCGCGGGGCTGCCCGCACGTTGGGCGCGCTTCGCTGGCAGCTGCCGGTGATTTTGATCATTGCACTGGTCAACCCGCTGTTTAGTGCATCGGGCTCGACGGAGCTGTTTCATATTGGCATGCGCGTGGTGTATTTGGAGAGCATGATGTACGGCCTGTGCATGGGCGGGCTGTTTGTGGCGAGCGTGCTGTGGTTTGAGGCCGCGGCGTCGATGCTCGAATACGACAAGGTGCTTGCGCTTTTGGGCAACGCCGCGCCGGTGATCGCGCTCATGATCTCGATGTGCATGCGGCTTATCCCACAGTTTTTGCGCCGCGGCCGCACGGTGCTGGCGGTGCAGGATGCGATTGATGTACCGGGACGCGCGCCGGCTGACCCCGTGCGCTCGCGCCTGCGGGCGTCGAGCGTGTTGATGGGCTGGGGCATGGAAGATTCGCTGGAGCGCGCGGATGCCATGCGTTCGCGCGGGTGGGGTGCCGCGACGCGTCGTACGACGTATGCGCGGTATCGGCTGGGCCGCGGCGACGCTGCCGCGCTGGTTGGACTTGCGGTGTTTGGTGCCGCCGCGGTGGCGGTGGCATGGACCGCGACAACGCAGTATTCGTTTTACCCGCAGCTTTCGGTGCCCGCGCCGTGGCTGGGCTATGTCGTGTACGCTGCCTGGATGGTGCTGCCCTGCGTGTTGCATGCGATCGATGAGAAGAGGTTCGGCTGATGGCTCGGTTGGATAGGGGCCCGGTGTCGGGCGCGGCGTGCGGCCCGGATATGCCGGCGATTGAGGTGCGGAGCCTGAGCTTTGCCTACCCCGGGGCTGATGCTGCGGTGCTCGAGGGGCTCGACTGGTCTGTTCCCCAAGGTGCATTTGCGCTGCTTGTTGGCGGTACCGGATCGGGTAAGTCGACGCTGCTGTCGCTGCTCAAGCCCGAGATCGCTCCGGCGGGCGAGCGCACCGGCGATGCGCGCGTGCTGGGCGAGAACGTTGCCGACATGGACGTGCGCGCGTCTGCGGAGTGCGTGGGCTACGTGTTCCAGGATCCCGAGAACCAGATTGTGTGCGAGACCGTGTGGCACGAGATGGCGTTTGGCCTAGAGAATCTGGGTGTGTCGCGCGACGAGATGCGCCGCCGTGTTGCCGAGACCAGTTATTTCTTTGGTCTGGAGGACTGGCTTCATCGCGATACCGATACGCTTTCGGGTGGCCGCAAGCAGCTGCTGTCGCTTGCCGCCGTCCTGGCGCTGCGTCCGCGTGTGCTGCTACTCGACGAGCCCACGTCTCAGCTCGATCCCGTTGCCGAGAAGAATTTTCTGCACGCGCTGTTTCGCGTGAACCGTGAGCTGGGCTGCACGGTTGTTGTGGCTACGCATCAACCGCGGCCGATGCTCGAGTATGCGACGTGTACGTACCGGATTGAGGGCGGTCGTGTGCGCGAGGTGGCGGATATGGCTTCTTTGGGACGCCGAGAATCGCTGTTTTCCGATGACATGTTGGGGTGGGGTGCCATCCGATGTGCAAAAAACGGAGTATTCAGCAGGCGTGAGGACAATTTGGGCTCTCTGGAGCCGCCCGGGGACGTATCGAGCGCGAAAAAAAGTTCGGAATTGGACAAATCGTCCGAATTTGTGGCGCAAACGTCGCTCGAGAACGGCTCGGAAGCCTTCCCACGCACGGATGAAAGCAGAATACTCCAAAAAATGCACGGCGGATCGGCTGCCACCCTGTCGGAAGGCTGGTTTCGCTACGATCGCGTTGGCGGCTGGGTGCTGCGCGGGCTCGATGTGACGTTTTCAGCCGGCGCGGTGCATGCGGTCGTGGGCGGAAACGGCTGCGGCAAGTCGACGATGCTCTCGGTGCTGGCCAAGACGGCTAAGCTGCAGCGTGGCCGCATGGTGCGCGGGACGGCTTCGGCGGCGCTGCTGCCGCAGAATCCCAAGGCATTGCTGGTTGCCGAAACGGTGCGCGACGAGCTGATGGAATGGGCTTCGGCCTGCGGATACGACGAGGCCGCAGCACGGGAGCAGACAGCGCGCTTGGGCCTGGTGGGCTTGGAGGCGCGTCACCCGTACGATCTTTCGGGCGGTCAGCGCCAGCTGCTTGCGTTGGCAAAGCTGCTGTTGATTGGTCCGGAGCTGCTGCTGCTTGATGAGCCCACCAAGGGTTTGGACTTGGCCAGCCGCCGCATCATCGCTCGCGCCCTGCGTGACCATGCGAATGCCGGCGGTACCGTCATCATGGCCACGCACGACCTGGACTTCGCCGAGCAAGTTGCCGACGACGTTGCCATGATGTTCGACGGCGAGATCGCCTGCATGGAGCCTCCGGCAGATTTCTTTGCCGACAACGTGTTTTATAGGGCGTGATGGGATGACGGACTGTCGTTTCTCGCGCTTGCTTGCAAAACTGGAGATCCCGCTGCTGCTGGCGGTGCCAGCCGTGATGGCTGCGGCGTTGCTGGCGGGCGTTGAGCAGGCAGCGTTGGCCATGCTTGTCGTGGTGGCGCTGGTGCTTGCGCTGTTCTTTGCGGGTTACGAGGTGTCGCGCCCGGGCCTGCGCCAGATTATGCCCACGCTGGTGTTGGCGGCGTTGGCCGCGGCGGGGCGCATCTTGTTTGGCCCCATTCCCGACTTTAAACCGGTGAGCGCCATCGCCATTATCGCGGGGGCGACGCTTGGTCGCCGCAATGGTTTTATGGTTGGCGCGCTGGCGGCGCTGACCAGCAATTTCTTTTTTGGACAGGGCATGTGGACGCCGTGGCAGATGTATGCCTGGGGTCTGGTTGGCTATGTTGGCGGCGCGCTGGCGCATGCGGGCGCGTTCGACCGTGCGGATGGAACCGTGCGCATGCCGGCGCTGATGGCGTACGGCTTTGCCTCGGGCTTGCTCTACGGCGTTGTGATCAACGCGTATGACATCATCGGTTTTGTGCAGCCGCTCACGTGGACGGGCGCCATAGCGCGTCTTGCCACCGCCGTACCGTTCGATATCACGCACGGACTCGCGACCTGCGTGTTTTTGGCCGCTCTGTACAAGCCCTGGTGTCGCCGCATCAACCGCGTCGTCGTGAAGTACGGGCTGTAGTGGTGGTTGCGCCGAGGCAAGAACCAATACTGTCTTGGTGTTATATCAAAACTATGCCGGTTTACGGGGCTAGATTGGCACAGACAGACCATACCGGCTTTTTTCGAAATGGAGTAAGCCGTTTGCCTGCGGTTTTATTATTTCGGAATTGCGTATGGTTGGGGGTTTGCGATTTAGCCCCGTAAACCGGCATAGTTTTGAAATGGCAGGTTGATATGACGGGCATCGTGGCCCTCAAGAGCCAAGCTGATCCGTTATCTTCCGTCCCCAGACGTCCTCGGGGAGTCAACTGAACCCGCCCGCTACGAAATCGGCCCATCTACTACGTTTAGCCTGATACCCCCGACCATGACCGCGTTTTATGAAAAACCGCAGGCTTTCTACCTGCGGTTTTCTTTTTGCGTTGTTCGCTGTGGTTGAGGGTAGTGGCTTAAACGTAGTAGATGGGCCGATTTCGTGGCGGGTGGGTCGCGTGGATGCCCTCGCGAGGTGAAAATGATCCGTTTTCCTCCGTCCCCGGGGGATCGTTTGGGGGTTAGAGCTCCAGGGCGAGGGTGACGGGGCAGTGGTCGCTGCCGAAGATGTCGCCGCGGATGCCGGTGTCGCGTACGTTGCCAGCGATTGCGTCGCTTACCAGGAAGTAGTCGATGCGCCAGCCTGCGTTGTTCTTGCGGGCATTAAAGCGGTAGCTCCACCAGCTGTAGACGCCCTCGACGTTCGGATTTGCCGCGCGCCAGGTATCGGTAAAGCCGGCGTTGAGCAGCTCGGTGAACTTGCCGCGCTCCTCGTCCGAAAAGCCTGCGTTGCCGCGGTTGGACTTGGGGTTCTTAAGATCGATCTCCTCGTGTGCCACGTTAAAGTCGCCGCAGGTCACCACGGGCTTTCCGGTCTCGCGCTCGAGGCCTGCCAAAAAGCCGCGGTAGGCATCGTCCCAGGCCATGCGTACATCGATGCGCGCGAGCTCGTTTTGGGCGTTGGGCGTATAGACGTCGACAAACCAAAACTTGTCGAACTCGAGCGCACAGACGCGGCCCTCGGTTGCGGCTTGGGCGACGAGCTCGGCAGCCCCGCCCTCGCCGGCGTAGGGCAGCAGCGCGTCGGCGCGCAGCACGCGCAGCGGTTCCTGGCGGCTAAAGACCGCGGTGCCCGAGTAGCCCTTGCGCTCGGCGTAGCTCCAGGTTTGGTGATAGCCGGGCAGGTCGATATCGACCTGCCCCTCTTGCAGCTTGGTCTCCTGCAGCGCCAGGATGTCGACGTCGAGGTCCTGTGCGATCTGGATAAAGCTCGGGTCTTTTTTGAGCACGGCGCGCAGGCCGTTGACGTTCCACGAGGCGAAAGTGTAAGTCTGGGGCATGGTGTCCTTTCAACGGGGTTGGCAGGCTTAAGATTAACGCAACAAGAGCGGGGCGGAGTCCGCGAGTGATAGTGCGAACGCCGCCGTCCCGGAGACACGGACGGAGGACATATATGACGCAGGCAATATCGGACTCCAAACAGGCCTCCGCCGCGCTGGCGGAGCTGTTCGAAACCCATAGCCACGTGGTCTTCTTTGGCGGCGCGGGCGTTTCCACGGCAAGCGGCATTCCCGATTTCCGCAGCGTGGACGGTCTGTATCACCAGCGGTTTTCCTATCCGCCCGAGACTATGCTCTCGCACAGCTTTTACGAGGCGCATCCGGCGGAGTTTTTCGACTTCTACCGCACCAAGATGATCGCGCTTAACGCTAAGCCCAACCGCTGTCACACCAAGCTGGCCGAGCTGGAGCGTGCCGGCAAGCTCGACGCCGTGGTGACGCAAAACATCGACGGCTTGCATCAGATGGCGGGCTCGCAGCGTGTGTTTGAGCTGCACGGATCGGTCCATCGCAACATTTGCCAGTCGTGCGGCGCGGTCTACAGCGCCGAATGGATTTGCGCGCGCGAGCACGAGGGTGCCGCGGGCGTGCCCGTGTGCCCCGCGTGCGGCGGGCGCATCAAGCCCGATGTGGTGCTCTACGAGGAACCACTCGACGAGCGCGTGCTCACCGGTGCCGTTGCCGCTATCGCCGCGGCCGATGCCCTTATTGTGGGTGGGACCTCGCTCGTAGTGTATCCGGCGGCGGGCCTTACGCGTTACTTTACTGGCGATACGCTGGCCATTTGCAATTTGGCGCCCACCGACCAGGATGCAAATGCCGACCTGCTGATTTCTTGCGACATCGCGGCCGCGTTTGCGTTCTAGCCCGCGCGCGCGGATACAATAGAAAGACTGATTGCAAAGCGACCCCGCCGCCAGCGCCCGAGCGCGGCGGCGTGGGCATTTTAGGAGGATGTTCATGGCGAACGACAGCAAGACATGGCGGTGCGGAAAGTACGAGCTCAGCTTTGACCGTCCGCGCATCATGGGCGTCCTCAATGTGACGCCCGATTCGTTTAGCGATGGCGGGGAGCACTTCGATGCGGACGCAGCTATCGAGTACGGCCTGGCGATGCTCGACGCCGGCGCCGACATCATCGACGTAGGCGGCGAGTCCACGCGCCCCGGCTTTACCCCGGTTAATCCCGACGAGGAGGCTCGCCGCGTGCTGCCCGTGGTGCGCGCGCTGGCCAAAGAGGGCGCCATCGTCTCGATCGACACGCGTCACGTGGCGGTTGCCAAGGCGGCCGTGCGCTGCGGCGCCTCGATCGTCAACGACGTGACCGGCTTCACTGACCCCAAGATGGTCGAGTTTGTTAAGACGAGCACCTGCGGCGTCATCGTGATGCATGCCGGCGAGGTCGCCGCGCCTACCCGCACGCACGCAACGGTACAGCTCGATACCTCGGCGGCGGCGTTTGTTGCCGAGAAGGCGCGCGAGGCGGCTGCCGAGGCCGCGCGTGAGGCTGAGAAGCCGGCTCGCCGCCGTCGCGGCAAGTTACTGGGCGAGCCTAAGCCGGAGGCCAAGCTTCCGGGCGGCGTGGTGCAGCCCTCGTTGCCGTTTGGCGATCCGGAGCCCGCGACCGAGCCTGCAAGCGAGCAGGAGACGCCGGCCGCCGAGCAGGCTGCTGCCGCCGAGACCGTCGCGCCCGCGCCCGAGGCCACCGAGGCCGCATCGGAGTCCAATGACCGCCTGGCCGCCATGATGCGCCGCAGCGCCCGCCGCGAGGAGGCCTACGTGCCCACCTCGCAGCTCCGCCGCTTCACCCTGCCCGATTCGGCGCCCATCATGCGCCGCGTCATGGGCTTTCTGTCCGACCAGGCCCGCGCGCTCATCCACGCCGGCGTGTCGCGCGACCGCATCTGCATCGATCCTGGCCCGGGCTTTGGTAAGTCGGCTAACGAGGACATCGTCATCCAGCGCGAGACTGCCAAGATGGCGTCACTGGGTTATCCGCTCATGTGCGCCGTATCGCGCAAGCGCTTTGTGGGCGCCGTCTCGGGCGTGACCGAGGCCGCCGAGCGCGATGCCGCTACGTTTGGCGTGTGCCTGGGCGCCATCCAGGCCGGTGCCAACATCGTGCGCGTGCACGACGCCGCGGGTTTTGCGCAGTTCCTGAACGGCTACTGGGCAGTTGCCAAGCCGCAGCCGCGCCGCGCGTTTGTGGCCGTGGGCTCCAACCTGGGGCATCGCTGTGACAACATCCGCGCCGCACGCGACATGATCGCCGAGATTCCACTCACCTGCGTGTCCAACTCCTCCAAGATCTACGAGAGCGAGCCGGCCTACGAGACGCGCCAGGACGCGTTTGCCAACGCCGTCATCGAGATCAAGACCGAGCTGGCGCCGCTGGTACTGCTCGACGAGCTGCAGAAGATCGAGCTCGAGCTGGGCCGCGACCGCTCCAAAAAGGCCAAGGCCAACGGTCCGCGCACCATCGACCTGGACCTGCTGTGGATGGACGGCGAGACCCACGGCGGCAAAAAGCTGCGCCTGCCGCATCCGCTCATTGGCGAGCGCGACTTTGTGCTGGTGCCGCTCGAGGACCTGATGCACGACCCGGCGCGGTTCTTCCGCTATAACGGTGTCGAGGTCAAGGAACCCGAGGATCGCGTGGGCCATATCGTGGGCGAATTGGGGCGTATGTAGATGATCGAGATGAATGCTGTTGTCGCCGGTACCGAGCTCGACGCGGCGCGTGACGCGGGCCGCGAGGGCGTGTCCGCGGGCTGGTGCGCGTGGAGCGTGGGCGATGCTTCGCTGACGTTTTCGCTGGTTGTGCGCCCCGATGTGAACATGCACGCCTTCCACGGCCTGCCGTTTGTGGCCGCGATGGGCATGATGGACGCGCTCGTGGGCACGGCTTCGACGCCGGGGTTGGGCCTTGCCGGTAAAGTGGGTATCCAGTGGCCGAGCGATATCGTGTGCGGTGCGCCTGCGTTTGAGGCGTCGCTCGCGCGTGTTGCCGTGAACGGCGGTGCCGGTGCCGCGGGCATGTTTGCCGCAGTGACGGTTGATATTGAGCGTGCGGCGCTTGGTGAGCTTGGCGTGGATATGGCCGACGTGGTGCTGGTCGAGGCATTGGCCACCGCCGTGCTGACCCGCGTGGACACCTGGGCGGTTGCCGCCAACACACCACAGGGCGCTGCCGGCCCGCTGGCTCCGGTGCTGGGTGAGTACTTCGATATGGTGCCGCTGCTGGGTCGTCAGGTTGCGGCGGTGTCGCCCAACGGTTTGCCGCTTGCGGTCGGTGTGTTTGCGGGCCTGGACATCTGGGGCCGCGCGACCATCAAGACCGATGCCGGCGAGCAGGAGTTTCCGCCCGAGGCCGTACGGATTCGCGGACTGTAACGCGAGGCGCCCGCGCTCAAAGATAACGATGACAACGAAGTCCTCTTCGGCCTGTGCCGGGGAGGGTTTCGCCTATCTGGTGAATGGGTTGCCAGCGCCCTATTCCTCAAAATTGAAAATTTTTCAGTTTTGAGGAATAGGCTTGGCGAACGTTTGCGGGGCTGTGACATCGGGCGTGCTCGACTTATGTCCCTGTTTTACCCCCAGCTTCTGCATGCGGCGGTAGATTTCGCAGATGCCCTTGATGGTGAGCTGCCCGTCGACTATGTCGAAGGCGTCGGTCGAATCGGCGACGATGCTGGCGAGGCCGCCCGTGGCGATAACGGTGGCGTCCTCGCGCCCCAGCTCGCGCTTCATGCGCGCGACCAGGCCCTCGGCCATGGAGGCGGCGCCCATTACGGCACCGACCTTGATGCACTCTTCGGTGTCGCGACCGATGGCGTGCTCGGGCGCCTCGAGCGGAACGCTGGCGAGCTTGGCGGCTCGGGCGGCGAGCGCGTCCATCGAAATGCGGATGCCCGGCGCAATCGCTCCGCCAATGTAATAGCCGTCCACGTCGATGACGTCGATATTGGTCGCGGTGCCAAAGTCCACCACGATCGCCGGGGCGCCGTAGAAGGTCTCGGCAGCGACGGCGTTGGCGATGCGGTCGGCACCAACGGCCTGGGGGCGTGCCGCCCGCAGCTTGGTCACGGCGGCCGTCTGCGGCCCGATGACGATGGCGTCTGCCGCGATGCGGTTGGCCACGGCGTGCCACTCGCGCGAGAGCTGCGGCACCACGCCCGCAAAGGCGATTGCGTCAACCGCATCGAGCGAGAGGCCGTACATCTTAAAGAAACCCATCAGGCGCACGTGGATCTCGTCGGCGGTATAGGAGCGGTCGGTGGGCATACGCCACGACTGCACCAGCTCGTCTCCGTCAAACAGGCCCATGGCCGTCTGCGTATTTCCCATATCGATAGCGAGCAGCATGTCTACTCCCGGTGTTGGCATAAAAGGACGCGCACCATTGTATACGTGCCGTCGACGGCGCTCGGCTGCGATTCGTTTACGGTGATAGGGGCTGAGGGGTTTAAATATGAAGGAATTATGCTCTACGAGATTTTTCTTGCCGTTTACCGAACTCCCGCGTAATATTCTTTCTTGCGCACATGAGGCGCCCAGACATTGCGGGGTGGAGCAGTCTGGTAGCTCGCCGGGCTCATAACCCGGAGGTCGTAGGTTCAAATCCTGCCCCCGCGACCAAGAACTTGCAGCTCGTCGGCCTAGCCGGCGAGCTTTTTTGTTATTCCGGGACCGTGTTTTCGGTCCAATTCTCGGCCTCTCAAACAAAATCTCGATCTGTAACATCTAGACCCGATTTGAGCGGCTAGGTGTTACAGATTGAGATGTTTCGGCAGGACGGTCTTCGTTTGTCTAAATCTGTAACACGAGGGACGGTTTTTACTGAGTAACTGTTACAGATCTAGATCTTTCGGCAGGCTAGATTGGTTCGTCTCAATCTGTAACAGTTGCTCGGCAAAATAGGGCCTAACTGTTACAGATTGAGACAAACCGACGGGCCGCCCCGCCCCATCCACCTGCCGTTACCTGCTGTCTGCCGATTTCCATTGCGCCACTGTGCTCCCATGCCATATCCTCTAGACAACTACGCGGCACCATCGCCGCCGCGCCTACAAGAGAGGAATGTCCATGACCGCACCTGCATCCAAGCTGCTCCAGCCCATTACGGTTGGCCCCCTTGAGCTCAAGAACCGCATTATGTTCCCGCCGCTGACCACCGGCTACGAGGAGCGCGACGGTTCCATCGGCGAGCGCAGCCTGGCTTTTTACGAGCGCCTGGCCCGTGGCGGCGTGAGCTACATCGTCATCGGTGACGTCGCTCCCGTTATGACCGCAAGCCCCACGCCCAAGTTAGCGACCGACGCCCAGATCCCCACGTTTAAGGCGCTGGCCGACGCCGTTCACAAGCACGGCGCCAAGGTCGCGCTGCAGCTGTTCCACCCCGAGTACGACGTGCCCGGCGTCGGCCGCATGGTCATGGGTTCCATGGCCGCTGCCAAGGCCGCGCAGGAGGCCAAGGCCGCCGGCGACGAGGAGGCCTTCGCCGCCAAGATGGCCGAGTCCAACGAGATCCGCAAGCAGGCATATGCCAAGCTGCACCACGACATGCAGCACTTTGTGAACGAGGCGAGCGTAGAGCAGCTCACCCAGATCAAGGAGGCCATCGCCGCCTCGGCCGCCCGCGCGCAGCAGGCCGGCATCGACGCCATCGAGGTCCACGGCGACCGTCTGGTGGGTTCGCTGTGCTCGGCCATCCTCAACCAGCGCACCGACGAGTACGGTGGCTCGTTCGAGAACCGCGTCCGCTACGCGCTGGAGGTCGTCGCCGCCATTAAGGAAGCCGCGCCGCAGCTGATGGTGGAGTACAAGCTCCCCGTGATCATGGAGAACCCCGACGGCACGCCGCGCGGCAAGGGCGGCCTGCAGCCCGACGAGGCCTGCGAGTTTGCCAAGCTGCTCGAGGGCGCGGGCATCGATATGATCCAGGTCGCACAGGCCAACCACACCGGCAACATGGGTGACACCATTCCGCCCATGGGTGCCATGCCCTACAACTGGACGCTGCCGGTGGCCGAGCGCGTTAAGGCCCTGGTCTCCGTGCCGGTGGCAACCGTCGGTCGCGTGGTCTCGGTCGAGGCCGGCGAGAAGATTCTGGAAGACGGCGCGGCTGACATCATCGCCTATGGCCGCTCACTCATGTGCGACCCCGACATTGCGCTGAAGGCCGCCACGGGTGAGCCCATCCGCGAGTGCCTCAACTGCAACAAGGGCTGCGTCGACGCGATTCAAAACCGCAAGTACATTTCGTGCGTGCTTAATGCCGAGAACGGCGACGAGGCGACCGTCGCCATCAAGCCGGGCGAGGGCGACAAGAAGATCGCCGTGGTGGGCGGCGGTATTGCCGGCCTGGAGGCCGCGCGCGTGGCGGCCAAGCGCGGCTACGACGTGACTGTCTACGAGGCGAGCGATCATCTGGGCGGCCAGATTGTGCTGGCGGCCGCGCCTCCGCGCAAGGACGAGATTATGCGCTCGGTCGAGTACTACGAGAAGATCCTGCCCGGCCTGGGCGTGAAGGCTGAGCTCAACCACGCCGCTACGGCCGAGGAACTCAACGCCGCCGACGCCGCGATTGTGGCCGTGGGTGCACACGACGTGGTCATCCCCGTTCCGGGTGCCGACTCGGAGAAGGTCGTCTCGAGCTGGGACGTGCTGGCCGGCAAGGTGGAGCTTACGGGCCGCGTCGCCGTTATCGGCGGCGGCCTGGTGGGCACCGAGACTGCCGAGTACCTGCTGCAGCACGGCTGCGAGGTGGCGATTGTCGAGATGCTCGACAAGATTGCCGCGGGCGAGTCCGAGACCATTCTGCCGCTGATCATGAGCGACTTCGCAGAGCACAACGTGGAGCAGCACGTTAAGACCCGCCTGACCGCCATTACCGACGAGGGCGTGGAGGCCATTCGCACCACCGAGGACGGCGCCGAGGAGCCGGTGAAGATCGCCTGCGATTACGTGGTGATGGCCGTAGGCTCCAAGGCCAACGCGTTTGACCTGGACGGCGTGACGGTGCCCGTGACCTGCGTGGGCGACTGCTCGGGCGAGCGCACCGCCGACATTGCGAGCGCCATTCGCACGGCATATCACGCGGCCAACGAGCTCTAGGCAAGAAAGCTATCGCGTATTGAGTGGGCGGGGGGGGGTGCCGTTATCGGTGCTCCCCGCCTTTTTGCCAATGAGGGCGCCCACTGACCAGCTGGTTCAGAAAATCCGAATCTTGAGCACCAGAAAATCCGAATACTTAGAACATGAAAATCCGAATTATATGAACACGAAAATCCGAATCGCAACCACCCGAAAATCCGAATTTGCTACAGTGGAATAGAAGAATCAGAAAGCAGGACCTGGAAATCTGCGGGGGTGGCTCATGGCAGGCGAGAGGCTACATCGGGACGGATACATCCCACGTATCGTGGATGCGCAAATCGAGCGCTACCTTCGTGTCTTTGGCGCGGTCGAGATTGCGGGCATCAAGTGGTGCGGCAAGACGTGGGCCGCGCTTGAGCACGGGGCGTCCGCCTCGTATGTCGACGAGAATCTCGACCTCGCACGTGCCGACCCGGCGATGATGTTGCTGGGAGACCGTCCGCATATTATCGATGAGTGGCAGCGCGTTCCCCAAATTTGGGACTACGTTAGACACGAGGTTGACCGCACCCGGGGCACGCGCGGCGCCTATATCCTCACGGGTTCCGCCACGCCTGCGTTTGGCTCAAAGGCGGAGGCGCCCGCGCATAGTGGAGCCGGACGCATCGGTCGCGTCCGCATGCACCCCATGACGCTTGCCGAGACAGGTGAGTCCAACGGCAAGGTGAGCCTGGCGGGCTTGTTTGAGCATCGTTTTGAGCCCTGCCGGTGCAATGGCGATACACCGGGGCTTGTCGAAGCCGCCTGCCGCGGCGGATGGCCCGAGGCGATCGATATGGTTTCGGCTGACGCCCAGCTCATCGCCCGCGAATATCTCAACACCGCGTTTTCGAGCAGCTTCCCGGCGGTCGGTCTCGACCCCGATATTGCTCGTCGAGTCTCCGCATCGATCGCGCGCAATCTGGGACAGGCGACCACGTATAAAACGATTCTTATGAATATGTTCGGTGCCGAGGAGGAACCCGCAGCGTTTGCCGACGAGACCAAGGTGCGTAGGTACCTGGATGCCCTCAAAGGCATGTTCATTCTCGAGGAGGTCCCCGGTTGGGTTCCCGCCGCGCGCGACAAACGACGCTTTACCGTCAAGCCCAAGCGCTATCTGGCAGATCCGAGCCTTGCTTGCGCCTTGCTAGGTATGTCCTTGCAGGCGTTGCTTGCCGACTGGCAGACATTTGGTCTGGTGTTTGAGAATTTGGTCATACGCGACCTTTCGGTCTACGCGCGGTCGCTCGACCTGCTGGATAGCACGCCTGTGCGCTATTATCGCGACGATTCGGGCCTTGAGTGCGATGCTATCGTGCAGCTAGCCGACGGACGGTGGGCCGCCTTTGAGATTAAGGTGAGTGAAGATAAGGCGAGCGCCGGCGTCGAGAGCCTCAAGCGCGTTCGCAAGAAGGTCTGTGGAAACCCTCGTTCACGCACGCGCGAACCGGAGTTTATGGCCGTGATTGTGGGGGTGGGAGAGTACGCTCGCGAGGTCGAGGACGGTATCTACGTGATACCCGTGCGCGCGTTGGGGTGTTAAGGGGCGGCACGCCGTGTGCCCGCTGCCCGGTGCTGCGGATTGGTGCAAGTGGTCAGGTTTGTTTGCACCATGTCCTTGGCATATGGAAGAAGCTGCTGTTCGTAATCTTTAGGTTGATTTCCGATCTCAGCCGAACACATTGAGCAAATAGGCCATTCCCGCAGTT
>CAJMNK010000002.1 GCA_905214905.1 uncultured bacterium
CGAAACTGCGGGCGGGACGATATGTCCCGGCCTCATGCAAAAGGTAACTCAATGAACGAAGCGAACATCGAGCATAGGATTCGAGGTCCAATAAATACTCAGCTGCAGCTCAACCGCCATTGCAAGCAAATCGTCATTGCAGATCAACTCATTTCCGCTAAGAACTTCGAGGAGTGAGCAGACCGCATGCCGCATCTCAGCTACATCAACTTGGCTGCCCCGTAGCGAGGCCCCGGACCTTTGCTCGATATGAGTTCCGCACGAACAGGAGGCGCCAGTGGCGCCTCCGTCGTGAGCCAGGACTGTCCGAAATAGCGAGTAAAGGTCCGGGGCCTCGCTACGGGGCAGCCTGGGATGGTTATTAGAGATGCAGCACGCGGTCGCGGATCTCCTCGGTTCGGCCCTGGTTCCAGAATTGGGTACCGATGTAGCCGCACGTACGACGGGCGACGTTCATCTTCTCCTGATCGCGGTTGCCGCAGTTGGGGCACTCCCACACCAGCTTGCCATCGTCCTCAACAATCTTGATCTCGCCATCGTAGCCGCACACCTGGCAGTAGTCGCTCTTGGTGTTGAGCTCGGCGTACATGATATTGTCGTAGATGTACTGCATCACGCGAATGACAGCCTTGAGGTTGTCCTGCATGTTGGGAACCTCGACGTAGGAGATGGCACCGCCCGGCGAAAGCTGCTGGAACATACCCTCGAACTTAAGCTTGTCGAATGCGTCGATCTCCTCGGACACGTGGACGTGGTAGCTGTTGGTGATGTAGCCCTTGTCCGTCACGCCCGGGATGATGCCAAAACGACGCTGCAGGCACTTGGCGAACTTGTAGGTCGTCGACTCAAGCGGGGTACCGTACAGCGAGAAGTCAATATCGCTTTCGGCCTTCCACTCGGCGCACTTGTCGTTCATGCGCTGCATGACGGCCATGGCAAAGGGCGTGCCCTCCTTCTCGGTGTGGCTGTGGCCCGTCATGTACTTGACGCACTCATACAGACCGGCATAGCCCAGGCTGATGGTGGAATAGCCGCCCACGAGCAGCTTATCGATTGTCTCGCCCTTCTTCAGACGCGCCAGGGCACCGTACTGCCAAAGAATCGGCGCGGCATCCGAAAGCGTGCCCATCAGGCGCTCATGACGGCACAGCAGGGCACGGTGGCACAGCTCAAGGCGCTCGTCGAAGATCTTCCAGAACTTGTCCATGTCCTGATGCGAGCTCAGCGCGACATCGGGCAGGTTGATGGTCACAACACCCTGGTTAAAGCGGCCATAGTACTTAGGCTTGGTCGGGTCATAGTTCAGCGCGTTGGCGACATTGTTAAAGCCGTTGCCCGAGCGATCGGGCGTCAGGAAGCTGCGGCAACCCATGCAGGTATAGCAGTCGCCGTTGCCCGCGGTCTCGCCCTTCGACAGCTTGAGCTCGCGCATCTTCTTCTCGGAGATGTAGTCGGGCACCATGCGCTTGGCGGTGCACTTAGCGGCCAGCTGGGTCAGGTAGAAGTACGGGGAATTCTCGTGAACGTTATCGTCCTCGAGTACATAGATGAGCTTGGGGAATGCCGGGGTAATCCACACGCCGGCCTCGTTCTTAACGCCCTCGTAGCGCTGGCGAAGCGTCTCCTCCACAATCATGGCAAGGTCGTGCTTCTCCTGGGGCGTGCGGGCCTCATTGAGATACATAAAGACCGTCACGAACGGCGCCTGGCCATTCGTGGTCATAAGGGTCACGACCTGATACTGAATCGTCTGGACGCCGCGACGGATCTCATCGCGCAGGCGATCCTCAACGACCTCGCGCACTTTTTCGGGGGATGCGGAAACACCGAGCTCCTCGAGCTCGCGGGCGACCTCGCCGCGAATCTTTTGACGGCTCACCTCGACAAAGGGGGCAAGATGGGTCAGCGAAATCGACTGGCCACCGTACTGGGAGGAAGCGACCTGGGCGATGATCTGCGTCGCGATGTTGCAGGCGGTCGAAAAGCTGTGTGGCTTCTCGATCAGCGTGCCCGAGATAACAGTGCCGTTCTGGAGCATGTCCTCCAGGTTCACTAGGTCGCAGTTATGCATGTGCTGGGCAAAGTAGTCCGAATCATGGAAGTGAATCAGACCCTCATTGTGAGCATCCACGATCTCTTGGGGCAGCAGCACACGCTGGGTCAGGTCCTTGGAGATCTCGCCGGCCATGTAGTCACGCTGAACGGAGTTGACGGTCGGGTTCTTGTTGGAGTTCTCCTGCTTGACCTCTTCGTTATTGCACTCGATGAGCGACAGGATCTTGTCATCGGTCGTGTTCTTCTGGCGCTTCAGGCTCTGAACATAGCGATAGATGATGTAGTGGCGGGCAACCTCGTAGCAGTCGAGACGCATGATCTCGTCCTCGACCAAATCCTGGATCTCCTCGACCGAAACGGTGTGGCCCGCGTTCTCACATGCCTCGGCGACGTTTTGTGCCGCGTAAACCACCTGGCGGTCAGTTAGACGAGAGCTCTCCTCGACCTCCAAGTTGGCGGCGCGGATGGCATTGACGATCTTATCGATGTCAAAGACAACCTCGGTGCCGCTGCGCTTGATGATCTTCATCCTCTTGCCTCTTTCGCATCGTAGCCTCATTGCGCTTCAGAGCCAAACGATGCCCGGCAGGGCCTGTCCCTGTCTTGCGGCGCCGTCGCGCAATCTGTGTTCTCGATAAACCATAAGCCTCCATGCGGACATTCCCAGAAGCCGATCAAGCGGCTCAAGGACACGTTCAAAAGAGGCAGTTAAGGTCTTCGTTCTCTGTCCGCCATCTATCATACGACAAAGAGGCATCTATATCCTGTATTCTTTTTTTAGGTCAAACACAACATATAGTGTTTCAGCAGGTCAAAGCAATTGGTCATTTTGCAGACGCATTAATTATGAGGGGTTCTTGGCAAGTCGGTAAAACGTTACCAACACGGCTACCTGCATGGCAGTTATAAAACCCCCTTAGTCAAGCCGCTGACAAATCCTACCAAAACCAAGCCGCTCACGCCAAAAGAATCCAAAAGATTATGCTTGACCAACATGTTGCGGTCTCAATCGGCCAGAACGTATGCAATCTGCCGGCACCTCTACGGGATGCGAAGACCATCGCGTACGGACCTTGGATCAATATTTGGTGGCTTATTTGGCGGCGTGCTTGGTAGCAAAACAAAACAGCCCAGAGGACGTAGCCTCTGAGCTGCGAACATTTGGTGGGCGTTAGAAGATTTGAACTTCTGACCTCTTCCGTGTCAGGGAAGCGCTCTCCCCCTGAGCTAAACGCCCGATCAAGGGTGCGCGAGTGCGCAGGAAATAATATAACGGAGCTCCCACCCGCTGGCAAGAACTATTTTTTAAAAAGTGGCAACTTGCGACCCTGTCGGTCCCCGATGCGGCGCGAGCAGCACGCGAAAAGTCGCGTTTGTACCCCCGATGAACTGCACATTCGCGTAAAATATTCCCATTATGGGCAAATGGTGTCCAGGTAGTTTACGATGCGGCATCTGGGGGAGGGGCATGTCGGACGCGCGCTCGCTGCGAAAACAGTTCAATCGCATGCTCGCCACGTTGCTGGTGGCCCTTGCTGCTGCCGGATCCGTAACATATGCCTGGTACATCTACAACGCCAACCGCCACATCACCGACGTCAAGATGGCCGCCGGCACGGGCGTGACCTTCCTCATCTCCAACGAGTACGACGGCGAATACAAAACCAACGCCGGCCTGAGCTTTTCGGGCCTGCTCGATCCCGTCTCGACCGATAACGTGCTCAACGGCTTTCAAAAGGTAACGGGCTTTACCGGCGGAACCACCCAGGACTCGCTCTTTGCCAGCATGTTTGGTGCCGCCGAGCATTCCGACTACTACAAGACCTCCCTGTACCTGGCCACCAACTCGGCCGCGACCGATGTGTACCTGTCGGGCATCGACTTTACCGAGCAGGACCCGGCAAACCCCATCTCCACCGCCCTGCGGGTGGGCCTGGTTACCTATGCTCCGGGACGGGGCGACACCGTTACGGGCCAGTACGTCTTTGAGGTCTCGGGCGAGCGCAATCCCCAGGCGCGCTACAACACACTCGATGGCAAGGATGCCGGCGAAAACGAGCAGAATCACCTGGTGCTCGACAGTACCCGCTCCGATGGAACAACGGTGCATTTTGACCAGCTGACCAGTTCAAACTTCTGTGACTACAACGAAGACACCGGTATCGTGGGCCTCAAGGAGGCCACGACCAAGATCTGCAGCCTGCCCGCCGCTGCCAAGGGAGCCAACCGTAGCACGCCCGTGCGTGTGGATGTATACGTGTGGCTGGAAGGCTGCGACCCCGACTGCACCAACAATCTGGCCGCCACCAGCCTGCAATCGCTGGCACTGCGCTTTGCCGGCAAGCGTTCGTAAGGGGGCCAGGGATGAGTGCATCGAACATCAAAGATATCCTGGGCTCGCGCCGTCGCATGGTTGCCGCGGCCGCATGGATGTTGGTGCTGGTAGCCGCCCTGAGTGCCGCTACCTACGCCTGGTTTAGCAACTCGCGCTACACCAACATGACGCCCGTGGCACACACGGTAAGCGACGAGGGCTCCGACCTGCAGATTGGACTTTCGGCCAACGGACCATGGGACACAACGGCAACGCTTGCCGCCGCCGACAAAACACTCTACCCCATCTCGACGGCAGACCTTTCCCGCTTTTGGCGTGGCACCTTCCAAAATGCCGCGGGCATTACGACCGACTACGCCGACTGCACCGCGCAGCTGGACGACTATGCCCTCACTGGCACGCTGTACCTTAAGGGCAGCGATAGCGCTCTCAACGTGTACCTGTACCAGGGCCAGATGAGCGTGACGAGCGACCCGCAACTGCTGGCCGCACTGCGCCTGGGCCTGGTCATCACGACCCAGTCCGGTACGCAAACGCATATCTTTACCTGCGACGATCTGGGCAACACCTCGGGCGCCACCAGTAGGCGTACCACCGCGCAAGACGGCGTGGTCGTGGCGCCCGGTGCCTCGGGCTGGACCTACACCGCCGATCCCGCACGCGCCATAAGCGCCTACAGCATGGACGGCGCCGGCGACACGCCCACAGCGCGCGCAGGCGCCACGCCCATCTGCACGCTGGCCGCCAACGAGGTGGCAAGCGTTCGCTACGTTGTGTACATGGAAGGCTGCGACGCCCAATGCATCGACGAGGCTCAGGCTCGCGATGTGGTGCTGCAGCTTGCCTTTGCCGCGGCCAAGGCATAAGGGGGGCGAAGCGACATGGAAGACAAGAAGCACATGCCAGCAGATAACCGCAAGGCCAAAACCCAGAGCGCTAGCTCCGCGGCCCCCTCCAGCGCGTCCGTCGATCGCCAGGTCCTCGAGGGCGCCGCCGCCCGCCGTCACGCCCGTCGCGCGCGTGCCTACATCGCGCTCGTTATGGTGGCGCTCGCCGCCACTTTGGGCGCCGCGACCTACGCCTGGTTTACCAGCAACATGAAGGTCAACACCAACTCGGTGAGCGTGCACAGCGACACGTCCAAGCTGGTGCTGGAGTTGGGCGATGCCGATCGCGGCAACTGGTCGCAGCAGGGCGATGCGTCTCTGGCCTCCACCGCGAGCGGGGCCGTGACGCTCTACCCGGTCTCGACCTTTGACCTCAACGGCTTTGCTGCCTGCGCGCAAAACAACTCAGCCGGCGATGCCGCGGTGTTTGAGCAGGCAAAAGACAACGGCTCTGCCTACTATCACGGCTGGATCGACCTGCGTCCCACCATCACGGGCACGGGCGCCAGCAAGGTTAAGGGCAAGGTGAGCCTGTATCTGGCAGAGTCGCTGGTCCCGCAGGGTGCCGACGCCGAGCTGCTGCGCGCGGCCCGCGTGGGCATTAAAGTCTCGAGCGGCAACCAGGTGCTCGCCACCAACATCTTTGAGCTCGACAGTTCCGACAGCGGTCATCGCGGCGAGCATCCCACGACCGCCCCAGCTGGCCTTGCCGGCTACGCCGATGGCATGCTGCTGGGCTGGCAAAACGGCCAGCTCGCTTGCGGTGTCAACGTGACACAGGACCCGGCCGCCTTTACGCTGGACACGAGCGAGACGGCCGAGCGCCCGCAAAACTCGCTCGCCACGCTGGGTCTTGGCCAGACCTATCGTCTGGACATCTATTACTACATCGAGGGCACCGACCCCGATAGCGCCGACTACCTGCATCAAGACCCGGGCACCCTGCACCTGGCCCTCTTTGCGACCTTGGACGGTGAGTAGCCATGACGCGTAAGCAACCCGCCGCCAACTGCACGCCCGCCACCCGCCAGCCCAGCGCCCCCGCCCCCGCCGATACCGACCTGCGCCGCAAGCTCACCACCACCGTGGTGCTGGTGCTGTTTGCGCTGGTGGCGATAGCCATGGCAACGTTCGCCTGGTTCTCAATCGCCGATAGTGCCAAGACCCGCATGCTCATGATCGACGCCAACGCCGACGGCTCGCTGCGCTTTGACCTGGACGAGCACGCCACCTTCGACGAATACGTGCACAGTCTGGGCTTTGACCGGATCTCGGCACGTATCGCCAGCGAAAAGGGCGTGGACATCGATGCGTCCAAGCTCAAGCCCGTCACCACGAGCGATTACCAGACCTTTACCTTTGAGGACGGCTCCACCGCCGATCCCGCCACCGGCGCCTACCTGGAGTTCACGCTGCACTTTATGAGCAGTACGGACCTGCGCGTGCGCCTGACCGGGCAGGATGGTGACGGTAGTGTGTCCGGCACGCGGTTTAGCTCCGACACGCAGGGCATGGCCAGCGCCATGCGCATGAGCTTTACCGCCGACGGCCACACCTGGGTCTACAACCCCAACGGGGGTGGGGGTTCGTCCGGCGCGGCCACCGTCTTTGGACTCGATTCGGGCGCTGCTACCGCGGCCAGCGATATGTTCGACCTGATAAAAGATACGGATAAGCCGGTAACCGTTTGCATATGGCTCGAGGGAACGGACCCAAATTGCACTAATATGCTAAAGGGAGCTAACTATTCGGTTTCGATGCGCTTTGAGGGCATCGGGGAACAGTAGATATGCACGGCGGCCGCCGGGCCGCGCACGACCTAGACAGACACGGTAGTAAGGGACATCATGCAATCTGTTAAAAAAGTCGCATCCATCGCACTGAGCGTCGTCATGTGGATCATCATCCTGGTGGCGGCCCTGTATGCGTTTACCACGCTTGCCACGCGCGAGGACGGCAGCGTCTCTGACATCGCCGGCTTCACCCCGCTCGCCGTGCAGTCCGACTCCATGGCTCCCACGTTTAACAAGGGCGACCTCATCTTCATCAAAAAGTGCGACACCTCCAAGCTCGAGGTGGGCGACATCGTGACGTTCCATACCATCATCGACAACGAGTACGCGCTCAACACGCACCGCATCGCCGCCATCGACGAGGTCAACGGCATGCGCAGCTTTACCACCAAGGGCGATAACAACGACGTGGCCGATACGCACATCATCAGCGACGGCGATATCGTGGGCAAGTACGTGTTCGCGCTGCCGCAGATGGGCAAGGTCATGGACTTCCTGTCCAGCTCCATGGGCTTCCTCATTGTGATCGTGCTGCCCATGCTGCTGTTCTTTATCTACCAGGTGTATCACCTCATCGTGGTGGGCATGAACCTCAAGCGCGCTATGGCCGAGGAGGACCGCCTGGCCGCCGCGGCTGCCATCGTGGACGCCGAGGGCAAGGGTGACACTACCGTCACGGCCGATAACGCCGCCGAGCAGCTTGCCCAGGCCGAGGCCAAGCTCGAGGAAGCTCGTCGTTTAAAGGCCGAGGCCGAGGCGGCGATGAACGCGACCAAGCAGGAGGGTACCGACGGTGAGTGAGTTTCTGGGATTTGCCTGGGAGCTGCTGGCAAAGGTTGTCTACAACGTCGTTGCCGTTGTGAGCTCCATCCTTAACCTGCTGGTGTTTGGCTGGGTTGAGTACTTCAACATCTTTATGACCTACTTCACCACGTTTGACCTGGTGGGCAAGATCGGCGCGGTCATTCTGTTTGCCATGCTCATCGCAGTCCCCGTGCTGATTGTGGCCATTCTGATCCACCACTACCGCATCAACCGTCGCCTGCATCGCGACGACACGTCCAACAAGGCGCTCTATCGCGAGATCGGCCGCCTGAACAAGCAGGTGCTCGACCTCATGGACGAGAAGAACAAGCTGCTGGCGCTCAAGGTCAATGCCATGGGCGGCACCAAGCAGATTCCGTACGTGGGTGCCTCGGCCCTGGCCGACGACCACCTGCCCACGGTGGGCAACGTGGTGGGCGCCGCTGCGGGCGCCGCTGCGGGCGAGGGCGCCGCGGCGACGGCCGTCATGTCGGGCAACGCGTCGCTCGCGCTCGACGGTGCGGGCGTCAAGGATGCCGCGGCCGCCATGGCCAAGGCGACCGTCGAGGCCAAGACCCTTGCCGAGGAAAAAGAAATCGCCCAGGCCAACCGCTTCCCCAAGCTGTCCCTGGTGGACCTTAAGTACCGCGACTGGGAATCGCCGGTCTACGACGATGCCATCTCGCTGGAGGACTTTGTCGACAGCTTCCGCGCGTTTGCGTGCAGCCAGATGAAGCTCTACTACACGCCCGAGATCATCCGCCGCTTTGTGGCCGGCATGGCCGCCTCCAAGCTGCTGATCCTGGAGGGCATCTCGGGTACCGGTAAGACGTCGCTGCCCTACAGCTTTAGCCGCTACTTGGACAACCCCGCGACCATCGTTTCGGTGCAGCCGAGCTTCCGCGACCGCACCGAGGTGCTGGGCTACTTCAACGAGTTTTCCAAGCGCTTTAACGAGACCGAGTTCCTCCGCGCCGTGTATGAGGCGGGCCTTCGCCAGGACCCGTCCATGATCGTGCTCGACGAGATGAACCTCGCCCGCGTGGAGTACTACTTTGCCGAGATCCTGTCGGTGCTCGAGATGCCCAGCCACGACGAATGGGTGCTCGACCTGGTGCCCACCCAGTGGGCCGCCGACCCCAAGGCCCTGCACGACGGCAAGCTCACCATTCCCGACAGCCTGTGGTTTATCGGCACGGCCAACAACGACGACTCCACCTTTACCATCACGGACAAGGTGTACGACCGCGCAATCCCCATCGAGCTCAACGAGCGCGCCGACGCGTTTGAGTGCGAGCCGCACGAGCGCGTGCACGTGACGGCCGATCACCTGCAGTATCTATTCCAAAAGGCCAAGGTCGAGTATGTGATCGACGAGGAGCTGCTCCAGAAGATGCACAAGCTGGACCAGTACCTGCAGACCCGCTTTAAGCTGGCCTTTGGTAACCGTATCATCAAGCAGATGTACGACTTCATCCCCGTGTACGTGGCGTGCGGCGGCACCGAGCTGGGCGGCATGGACTACATCATCGCCCGCAAGGTGCTCAAGAAGTTTGAGTCCATGAACGTGAGCTTTGTGCGCGACGAGATGAAGGGCCTGATCGAGTACATCGAGAAGACCTTTGGCGAGGGCGGCCTGCCCGATTCCGTCATGTACTTGCAGCGGATCCAGAACTTCTACTAATGCTGTAAGTGCGGGGCGGCGTGATGTCGCCTCGCCCCTTTCCGATCGATCCAATCTATGGAGTAACCCATGTCCGAGACCATTCAGGACCTCTATACCAGCTTCTCCGAGCAGATGGAGCCCATCCAGGAGGACAGCCGCTACTTCCGCTATCTGTTTGAGATGGCGCAGGCCTCGGGCACCACGATCGAACAGCAGCGCGAGGAGCTCGTCAAGGTGGTGGACGAGGAATGGATCAGCATGATCGAGGACTCGCTCGACGCCATCAACACCATCATCGAAAAGCCGCGCCGCTTTATCACCACCGAGGAAGAGGTGGTGCCGGTCTCGCTCGCCAAAAAGATCAGCGCCGACAGCGTTCGCCATCTGAGCCAAAACACGCAGTTTTTGGCGCCGAGCGACGACGGCGGAGTTCACCCCACGCGCATCCTCAATGTCAATACCGTTGAGACCTACGACCTGTACGAGAACCGCTTTATCTACCACTTGATTCAGCGCCTGCTGACGTTTGTGGACAAGCGCACCGACGTGATCTTTTGGTCGACGGGCAACGAGATCCGCAACCGCTTTAAGATGCACAGCAAGATCGACGACGCGTACGAAGAGATCGAGTACAACGTCGAGATGACGGTCAAAAACCGCCAGAGCTTTGCCGAGAACGACGCCGACAACATGGACGTCTTTATGCGCATCGACCGCGTGCGTCGCCTGGTCATGGCGCTGCGCGGCGCGTCGTTCTGCCAGATCATGAACGGCTGCAGTGCGGTTCGCAGCCCCATCCAGCGCACCAACCTCATCATGAAGGACCCCAACTACCGCAAGTGCTACCAGCTGTGGCAGTTTATGGAGCGCTACGACAAGGTGGGCTACAACATCGATGTGCAGCAGCAGGCGCTGGCGTTCGATGACGAGTACATGGTGCAGATGTACACCAACCTCATTAACAACTACGCCGTCTTTAAGAGCCTGACCGACGATGAGCGCAACCTGCAGGAGCTCGAGAACGTGCAACACGCACCGGTGGCGCCCAAGTTTATTAAGGAGATTAAGGAGGTGCAGGTTGATAGCCCCGACCTGCCCGACGTTGAGGTCCGTCGCGTGTTTGTGGAGGAGGTCACGCAGGCCCAGCTCGATGCCGAGCAGGCGCTGGCCGAGGCGCGCGAGCAGATCGAGGAGCTGCAGGGCCAGGTGAAATCCTGGAAGGTGCAGGCGCACGCGTTGACCGACGAGCGCGACGACCTGGCCGACGAACTGGACGAGGCCAAGACGCGCGAGCTGGCGTTGACGCAGCGCGCTCAGATGGCCGAGGCGGATGCCGAGGAACTGCGCGGCTCGCTGGAGGATGTCGAGGCGGGCAAGAAAGCTGCCGAGGCCGACGCTGTCGAGGCGCGTGAGACTGCGGCGGCGCAGCTGGCGCAGACGCGTGCCGAGGCAGATGCCGAGGTCGCGGCCGCTCGTGCCGACGCGGACGCCAAGGTTGCTGCCGCCGAGCAGGCAGCCTCCGAGCAGGTCGCGCAGGTCGAGAGTGACGCCGCTGCGGCCCTGGCTGCCAAGGTGGCCGCCGATGCCGCTGAGCTGCAGGCCGCCAAGGACGCAGCCGCGGCCGAGCTTGCCGGCGTGCGCGAGACGTGCGCCAAGGAAGTTGCCGAGCTGCATGCCAAGCTGGACGCCGCTCAGCTGCAGATTGAGGAAGCGCAGCTGACGGCCGAGCGCGATGCTCGCGCCGCGCAGGAGGCGGCCGACGCCTCGGCAGCCGCAGCGGAGCAGGCGCTCGCCGACACCGTTGCCGCGGCTGAGGCGAAGGTCTCCGCCGCCCAGCAGGCCGCCGATGCCGCAATCGATGCTGCCCGTGCGGCCGCCGACTCTGCCGTTGAGCAGGCTGCGGTGGATGCCAACGAAAAGGTCGCCGCCGCTGCCGCCGAGCGCGACACCGCCACGCGTGCCGCCGAGGAGACCCGTGCCGACGCCGATGCACGCATTGCCGCGGCCGAGCTCGAGGCGGGGGAGCGCATCGAGCAGGAGGTCGCCGCCGTCCGTGCCGCTTGCGAGCGCGAGGTCGAAGCTGCTCGCGCGGAGATGCAGCAGCGCCTGGACGCGCTGGCGCAAGAGCTGGAGCGGGCCGAGCGCAACCGTGAGCGTGCCGAGCGCCGCGCCGAGGGCAACAGCCTGTCGCGCTATCTGCTGGCCCGCTTGCGCGGCGAGGCTGGCGAGGGCGTGGCCACCGCGCCTGACGAGGATGGCGCTTCTGCGGCGGATGCCACCGAGGCCGAGGTCGCTGCCGACCCCGAGACTTCCGCAAAGGACGACGACAAGTGATGAAGCACGTGCTCCGCGTGATCAACGTGTTAGCGACCGTGGTGATCCTCGTCGCCTTTGTGGTGCTGCTGCGCACGGTGTTCACGCCCGCCGGCGAGATCCCCACCATCATGGGCTACGGCTTTATGCGTACGCTGACCGGCTCGATGGAGCCGGCGATTCCCGTGCACTCGTTTATCGTCGTCGATACCGACAACAGCCAGGCCTACCAGGTGGGCGATATCATCACCTTCCATTCGTCCGATGACGTGCTGGAGGGTTCGCTCAACACGCACCGCATCGTATCCGTGGAGGCCGCGTCCGACGGTTCGCCGGTCTACCACACCAAGGGTGACGCCAATCCGGTCGAGGACGCCGCACCCGTGCCCGCCGCCGATGTTGTGGGCCGCGTGGTCTTTGTCTCGGCAGGCCTGGGCGTTGTGGTGTCGCTGCTCACCAATCCGCTGCTGTTCTTTCCGCTTATCGTGGTGCCGCTGATCGTGCTGCTGCTGCTCGAGATTCGCCATATGGTCAAGACAACGCAAGAGGTGGCACGCGCCGAGGACGAGGCCGCCCTGCGCGCAGCCGTGGAGCAGATTCGCGAAAAACGTCGCCGCGAGCAGGAAGGCCGGGACAGTGTCAAGGACCCAGGCGATGACGATCGTGCCCAGGGGCGTGCGGAAGCCGACCCCGACGCCCTCGACGATTCCAACCACTCGGCATAGCTCATCCGCACCTTTCGTCCCTACAATAGGGACGCTCGTAGATGTTCCGATTCGCCCGCTTTTCCATACCAATATTCGTGCTACAGTTTGAGCGCTTTGTTGCCAATTGATTTCGGGGGAGTGGGATGGAACAGGAGCGCTCGGCGCAGCGTGCACGTGAAAGGGCTTCGGTACCGATGACGGCGGCGTCCGATTTTATCGTGCCCGAGGGCACCGACGAGCTCAGCCGTAGCACCCGCCGCGCCTGGCGCGAGCGCCTTAACGATGCGTCGTCGCGCAAGATGATCACGGGCGTCTTGGCTACGCTGGTGGGCGGTTCGTTTTGGGGCTTCTCGGGCACCAGCGCGAGCTTTCTGTTCGATACCTTCCACGTCGACACCTTGTGGCTTATGAGCGTGCGTCAGATTCTCGCCGGTCTACTCTTTATGGCCGTGGTTGTAACGCGCGACCGCGAGCGCCTGATTAAGCTCTGGACCACACCCGCCGACCGCAAACAGCTGCTGCTCTTTACCGCCTTTGGCCTGCTGTTCAACCAGTTTTGCTATCTTTCGGCCGTGCGCCTGACGAACGCCGGGACCGCGACGGTGCTCCAGTGCCTGCAGCTCGTTATCATCATGGGCTACACCTGCGTGATCGATCGCCGCATGCCGCGTACTCGCGAAGTCATCGGCATTGGCCTGGCTCTGGGTGGAACCTTTTTAATCGCCACCGGCGGCGACCCCACCAGCCTGAATATCTCGCCGCTTGGCCTGGCAGCAGGTCTTATGTGTGCGGTCAGCGCCGCGTGTATGGCGGTGATTCCCGCCAAGATTCTGCCCGAATACGGCAGCCCCATCGTCACGGGCTCGGCAATGCTCACGGCGGGCGTGGTCTCGTGCGTCTTCGTGCAGCCTTGGGCGCATATGCCGGCGCTCGATGCCGCCGGTATCGAGGCACTCGCGGTGTTCGTGGTTATCGGCTCGTTTTTTGCTTACATGCTCTATATGCAGGGCGTTAAGGACATCGGCTCGGTGCGTGCGAGCCTCATCGGAACTGTGGAGCCGGTTTCGGCGACCATCACCAGCGCCGTGATGCTGGGCACAGTGTTTTTGCCGACCGACCTTATCGGCTTTGCCATGATCATCGTGATGATGTTTCTCACGGTGTAGCTGGTGCCGCCGCCAAGACAGAAAAGGTGTTGTGCCGCATTTTCGCCAATTGATGTCCGTGTCTGGAGTTTAGCTGTCGATGCTCAAAATGCCATAAACTAGTAACGTTATGGACTTTTTCATTGCGACTCAATTGCGAGGATTTCTTTATGGCTGGTAATCACTTTAAGGGCAGCGATAGCGGCCGCCCTGCAGTTCCGCCGCGTCCGAACGGGGCTGGTAAGGCCGGCACGCCGGGCGGCGCTGGACAGGGCGGTCCCGGTAAGCGCGTGTCCCCGGGCGAGACGGCGATGTTTACCGCTCTGTACGAGCAGTCTCAAAAGGCAAAAAAGACCGGCCGTGCAAGAGGGAATGTCTTTGCGGGCGGTGCAACCTCCACGTCGCAGCCGAGCGGGGCTCCTTCGGTACCTGCGAACAACGCAGGTGCTGCCAACGTCGCGAATACCGCCGGCAACGTTAATGCCGGCAAGGCCGCCAACAATACTCCCTCTGCCGGTGGCGCGGGGCTTACGGGTAACCTTGGCACGATTTACACCGGCGCCTCCGAGACTGGCACGTTCGCCCGCCTGGATGATAGCGGTGCCGAGTTTGCGGGCTCGGGTTCCAAGGAAGATTATTACGATTTTGGCTTGAACTACGGTAGCGACGCTTCGTCGAGTTCGACCTCTGACGGTCTGGTCCGTCATCGCCATCGCAAGGGCGAGCGCAAAAAGCGTCACACCGGCGCCATTGTTGCCGCTGTGGTCGCGGTGCTTCTCGTTGCGCTTGGCGCAGGCGGCTTTATGCTGCTTAACTCGGCAAAGACCGTAAAGAGCGAAGCGAAGGAGGCTGTCGAGATCGTCGGTGGCCTTAAGGACAAGGTCACGTCGGGCGATTTTTCGACGCTGCCTGACGACGCGAAGAAGATCGATGAGCTCTGCGACAGCATGAAGGCGGAGACTTCGAGCCCGCTGTGGACGGCGGCTTCGTTTATCCCGGTGTATGGCAGCGATATCAATGCGGCCCGCACCATGATTGATGCCCTGTCCGATGTCTCGAGCAACGCGCTGGTTCCCATGGCCGACAACCTTTCGCAGGCCACGCCCGGCAAGTTGTTTCAGGACGGCATGATTAACGTGTCCGCGCTGCAGGCCGTTGCCGATTCGCTTTCCGATAGCTCCAAGGTGTTCAAGAGCGCCAACGAGAAGGTCCAGGGCATTGGCGATACTCATATTTCTCAGGTGACCGAGCTGGTCGATAAGGCCAAGGACGGCTTTGCCACCCTCAATGGCGCGGTTGACGCGGCGGAGAAGGTTGCCCCCGTCCTTCCCCAGATGCTCGGCGCCAACGGCCAGACGCGCAACTACCTTGTGTACGCCATGAACAACGTCGAGATTCGTGCTTGCGGCGGCTTTGGCGGTTCGCAGGGCCTGATTTCGGTCACTGACGGCCAGATGTCGATTGGCGAGTTTGTTCCCCGCATTGGACTCAGCGAGGATGAGGCAGTCGAGAGCGTCGACGAAGAGGATGAGGCGCTGTTCGGCAACCACAGTAACCTGTACAACTCGGGCAATACCTATTCGCCTGATTGGCCCCGCAACTCGCAGCGTGTCGCCGCGCTGTGGAAGTCCCAGTATGGACAGGACGTTGATGGCGTCATCGGTATCGACCCGGTGTTCCTGCAGTATCTGCTGGGCCTGGTCGGTAACGTGTCACTGCCCGATGGTACGGTCGTCGACGGTACCAACGCGGCGAAGGTTCTCATGCACGATGTGTATTGGAACTATCCGGTCGAGGAGTCGGACGGCATCTTTGCGGCTGTTGCCAGCGCTGCCTTCGACAAGATTCTTGGCGGTATCGGCGATGTCGATGTTACGAAGCTTGTCAGCGCCGTTGAGCGCGGTGCCGAAGAGGGCCGTCTGATTGCTTGGATGAGAAACGATGATGAGCAGAATGCCATCAAAGAGACGGGCATTGACGCTTCGCTGCCCGATCCGGATGATCCGAGTGCCGATCCCGTTGCCGGCGTTTACTTTAACAACCTGAGCTTCTCCAAGCTCGACTGGTACCTGAACGCCGACACACAGATTGGCCAGGGCGTGAAGAACGGCGACGGCACGTGCTCCTATCGCATCACCGTTACCCTGACGAACATCATGACGCAGGAGGAGGCCGGCAAGCTGCCCGACTACGTCGCGGCGAGCGCGCCCGATGCCGCGCGCGACGACGAGCGTCTGAATGTCTCACTGTTTGCCCCGACGGGCGGCAACATCAGTGACCTTACGGTTGAGGGCACCCAGTTTGGTCTTGGCGCCGCTACGTGGCATGGAATCCCCTTCTATTCGGGCACCGTTGACCTGCATGCTGGCGAGACGACGACGATCACGTATACGCTGACCACGTCGGCCGAGGCGGGGGACAAGCCGCTTACGCTGCGTCAGACTCCTACATGCCAGGCGGCTCGCGACGGCGCGTCGGCGTAGGGTTTTTCTGGTAGCGCAGATAATCGAGTACCATTTTGGGGCGGACAGGCAATCTGTTCGCCCCTATTTTGTAAGGAGAGCGCATGAAGTACTTTGGCACCGACGGCTTTCGCGGTGAGGCCAACGTTGGGCTGACGGTAGAGCACGCTTATAAGATTGGCCGTTTTGTGGGCTGGTATTACGGCGCCAACCGCGAGCGCAAGGCGCGCGTGATCGTGGGCAAGGACACCCGTCGCTCGAGCTATATGTTCGAGGCGGCGCTGGTGAGCGGCCTGGTCGCGAGCGGTGTGGACGCCTATATGCTGCACGTGATCCCCACGCCGGGCGTGGCGCATCAGACCGTGGAGGGCTGCTTCGATTGCGGCATCATGATCAGTGCGAGCCACAACCCGTTTTGCGATAACGGCATTAAGCTCGTCAACAGCGACGGCTTTAAGATGGACGAGGACGTACTGGAGCTCATCGAGGACTACATCGATGGCAAGAGCGAGGTACCGCTGGCAACGGGCAACCACATTGGCGCCACGGTGGACTACATGCAGGGTCGCAACCGCTATATTGCCTCGCTCATCGCCAGCGCGAACTTTTCGCTGCAGGGCGTCAAGATCGGTATTGACTGCGCCAACGGCTCGGCTTCCTCGGTGGCCAAGCCGGTGTTCGACGCACTGGGTGCCGACGTGCGCGTGATCAACGCCGCGCCCGATGGCTTTAACATCAACGTCGACTGCGGCTCCACGCATATGGAGCGCCTGCAGCGCCACGTGGTGGAGCAGGGGCTGGACGTGGGCTTTGCCTACGACGGCGATGCCGACCGCTGCCTGGCCGTGGATGAGCGCGGTCGCGTGGTAGACGGCGACCAGATCCTGTACGTGTGCGGCGTGTATCTGAACAAGCACGGGCGACTCTCGGGCGGTACCGTGGTGCCGACGATTGCCAGCAACTTTGGCCTGGTCAAGTCGCTGGAGCTTGCCGGTCTGAGCGCCGTGACCAGCGGCGTGGGCGACCGTCACGTGTATGCCAAGATGCGCGAGGGCGGCTACAGCCTGGGTGGCGAGCAGACGGGCCATACGATCTTTGGCGATATCGAGCGCACGGGCGACGGCATTATGACCTCGCTGCGCGTGATGGAAGCGATTCGTGCCGAGCGCGAGACGCTCTCGCAGCTCACGGCTCCGTGCAAGCTGCTGCCGCAGGCGCAGGTGGCCGTGCACGTGGCGGACAAGGACGCCGCGCTCGAGAACATGGGCGTGCAGAATGCCATCGCCGAGGCCGAGGCCGCGCTGGCAGGCGAGGGCCGCGTACTGGTGCGCAAGAGCGGAACCGAGTCGGTGATCCGCGTTTTGGCCGAAGCCCCCGACCAAGCCGCCGCCGACGCCGCCATGAAGCGCATCGCCAACGCGCTCGAGGCTCTGTAGTTACGCGGTTTTACCAAACCGCGTAACTGCTCGACGCTGCAAACGACCCCAAGCGGCAATCTGACGTTCAATTTCAAGGGCGCGACCAGAAGGTCAGCGCCCTTTCATTTCACGTCACCTTGCTCGCTTGGGGTCGTTTTCGCTGACGTTGCCAAGACACTAGCGTCAACGAACTAGTCATTGGGTACCTAGTTATTGGGTGAAAAAAGGGGACGCTGCGGATTGGTTCCGCGGCGTCCCCTTTGCGTTGGCGTGTCGGTTATGCCTTACAGCTCGTACAGCGTGGTGAACTTGTCCTGCAGGTAGCTGCAGTAGTAGCGGGCATCGAACGCCATGCCGCAGGCGCCCTTGATGAGCTCCGGCGCGTCCTTGGCGCGGCCCCACTGCCAAATGTGCTCGCCCAGCCAGGCGCGGACAGGTGTCAGGTCGCCGCTCGCGCAGGCGCCGTTGAGGTCGACACCGTCGCGGCACATGGCCGGCACAAACATGGCGTCGTAGGCGCTGCCCAGCGCATAGGTGGGGAAGTAGCCAAACGAACCGCCGCTCCAGTGCGTATCCTGCAGGCAGCCGCGCGTGTCGTCGGGAACGGGAATGCCCAGGTACTCATCCATGAAGCGATTCCAAAGCGCGGGGATATCCTTGGCTGTGGCCTCGCCGGCAAACAGCATGCGCTCGATCTCGTAGCGCACCATAACGTGCAGCGGATAGGTGAGCTCGTCGGCCTCGGTGCGGATCAGCGAAGGCTGCGCGATGTTCACGGCGTGGTAGAGCGTGTCCTCGTCGACGTCGCCGTAGACCTCGGGCGCGTGGCGGCGCAGCACCTCGAGCAGCGGTCCCATAAAGGCACGGCTGCGGCCCACGGTGTTCTCAAAGAAGCGGCTCTGGCTCTCGTGGATGCCCATGGAAGTGCCGCCCTCCAGGCAGGTGCGCGCATAGGCAGGATTGACGCCCAGCTCGTACATGGCGTGTCCCGCCTCGTGGATGATGCTGTAGACGTTAGAGATACAGTCGTCCTCGTAGATGTGCGTCGCGATGCGCGCGTCGCCCACGGCAAAGCCCTCGCTAAACGGGTGCTCGGTAAAGGCAAGTGTGGTGTCGTCCAGGTCCAGGCCGACGAGCTTCATGAGGTCGAAGCTCATGGCGCGCTGGGCGGCCTCGGGTACGCGGGCGTGCAAAAAGTCGGCATCAGGCTGCTGGCCGCGCTCGCCGATGGCGTGCACGATCGGCACGACCGTGGCCTTGACCTCGTCGCAAAACGCGTCGAAGCTCTTTGCGGAAAGCCCGCGCTCGTACTGGTCGAGCCAAACATCGTACGGGTCGCGCTTGGGATCCATGAGCTCGGCCTGATATTTGAGCTTGTCGACGATCTTGTCCACATAGGGCTCAAAGCTCGCCCAGTCATTGGCCGTCTTGGCCTTGTGCCACACGGCGTCTGCCTCGCAGGTGAGCCTGGTCCAGGCCTCGGCCTCCTCGGTGGGGATGGCGCTGGCCTCGCACTGGTCGCGGCTGAGCACGCGGATCTCGTCGAGCAGCTGCGGGTCGTCTACATGTCCGCCTGCAACCGTCTCGCGCGCTAACGAGCGTACGAGTTCAACGGACTTCTCGCTGGTCAGCAGCTTGTGATGCTCGCCGGCAAGCGTGCCCATGGCGTCGACACGGGCGGCAGCGCCGTTGGCAGGAGCAATCGTCGCTCCATCGAACTCGGCAATCTTGAGCAGGTACTCGCGAGTCCACAGCTTGCCCTCGAGTTTGCGGAACTTTTTGACGGCCTTGTCGACTTTAGCAGCCTTGACGCCCTTGGCAGCCTTTGCCACGGCGGCCTTGGCCTTCTTATCGAGTTTCTTTCCCATACCGTATCCTTAATCTCGCAGGCCGAGCGCCGCAGGCGGGTGCGCGGCCAGTTTGCACAGCTACCTGCCTTGTACCCAGCGCGAACAAAACGGAACGCGGCGATGCGCTCGCGAAATGTGTTATCCTATAGCCCAATGCGTTGACGGAGAGGGTTTTGCCCGCCGCGTCGCCGGCAAGAGAGGGAAGGTCATGGGCTGCAAGCCTTCCTGCGGTGACAAGGGCCAAGCGTTCACTCCCGAGCAGCGACCTCAACGGACGCGCGGCCAGTGGCGGCGAAGCCTCAGTAGGGAAGCCGTGAGCCTCGCGACAAGGGGCACAGAGTGGGCGCGGCGGGCTAGACATCCGCCGGGTCAAACAAGGTGGTACCGCGGAATTCAACCGTCCTTGGGCAATGCACATGCCCGAGGGCGGTTTTTTGTTACCGAACCGGGCCGCGTTTTCGCAGCGCCAAGCGGCATCGGTCGTCCCGGCAAGCGAATGCGCGAGAGACGAAAGGGAAGACATGAGTCTGATTGATGATCTGGTCAAACTCGAGGAAGAGGCCAAGGAGCTCGTCGAGAGCGCCGAGGACGCCGAGAAGCTCGAGGCCGCGCGCGTTGCACTGCTCGGCCGCAAGGGCCGCATCACCGGCCTGATGCGCATGATGGGCAAGCTCGCCCCCGAGGATCGCCCCGTCATGGGCAAGCGCGCCAACGAGATGCGCCAGCTGATCGAGGGCATGCTCGACGAGCGCTCTACCGAGATGAAGGCCGCCGCCCTCAAGCACGCGCTCGAGCACGATGCCGTCGACATCACGCTGCCGGGCGTCCGTCCGCAGATCGGTCACCAGCACCTGATCAAGCAGATCATCGAGGAGGCCGAGGACATCTTCTGCGGCATCGGCTATACCGTCGAGTCCGGCCCCATGGTCGATACCTCCTACTACAACTTTACCGCGCTCAACGCGCCCATGGATCACCCGAGCCGCTCGGCCCGCGACACGTTCTACGTGGTCGACAACAACCCCGGCAGCGTCGCGCACCCCGAGGCTCACGCCCACGGTGAGTCCGACGTGCTGCTGCGTACCCAGACCTCGGGCGTGCAGATCCACACCATGGAGTCGCAAAAGCCGCCCATCTACATGATCTGTCCGGGCACCGTTTACCGTCCCGACACAGCCGATGCCTGCCATCTGCCGCAGTTCAACCAGATCGAGGGCCTGGTCGTCGACGAGGGCATCACCTTCGGCGACCTGAAGGGCACGCTCGACTACTTTGTTAAGTGCATGTTTGGCGAGGACCGCAAGACGCGCTACCGCCCGCACTTCTTCCCCTTCACCGAGCCTTCCTGCGAGGTGGACGTGAGCTGCCACGTGTGCGGCGGTAAGGGCTGCAACTTCTGCAAGCACAGCGGCTGGATCGAGATCCTGGGCTGCGGCATGGTCGACCCCAACGTCCTCATCAACTGCGGCATCGACCCCGAGAAGTACACCGGCTTCGCCTTTGGCATTGGCGCCGAGCGCGTCGCGGCCCTGCGCTACGACCTGCCCGACCTCAGAACTCTCATGACGGGCGATATGCGCTTCCTGAACCAATTTTAGGCTTGTCCAGGCACCCCATCTTGGCGTTCAAACCGTCGCTCGCGTACCTTTAGTACGCGTCGCTCCTCTTTCACGCCAACCTGGGGCACCTGGACAACCCTAAGGCGAACGTCTTCATTTGATATTTCCTCCCTATGCGGAGATTAAGAACTAGGAGAGCTACATGCGCGTTTCTTACGACTGGCTCAAGACCATGATCGATATTCCGGAGGATCCCAAGACCCTTTCGGACGAATATATCCGTACCGGCACCGAGGTCGAGGCGATCGATACCGTGGGCGAGTCCTTCGACCACGTGGTGACCGCCCAGGTGCTCACCAAGACCCCGCACCCCGATAGCGACCACATGTATGTGTGCTCGGTCGACGTGGGTGACAAGAACCTCGACGCCGACGGCAACCCCGCCCCGCTGCAGATTGTCTGCGGCGCGCAGAACTTTGAGGCCGGCGACCACATCGTCACGGCCATGATCGGCGCCGAGCTGCCCGGCGACATCAAGATCAAGAAGAGCAAGCTTCGCGGCGTCGTGTCCATGGGCATGAACTGCTCCGCGCGCGAGCTCGGCTTGGGCGGCGACCACTCCGGCATCATGATCCTGCCCGAGGATACGCCCTGCGGCATGCCGTTTGCCGAGTACGTGGGCTCGAGCGACACCGTGCTCGACTGCGAGATCACGCCCAACCGTCCCGACTGCCTGTCCATGATCGGCATGGCCCGCGAGACCGGTGCCATCTTCGATCGCGATTTCCACGTTGATCTGCCCGCCATCAAGGCGGAGACTGGCCGCGCGACCGACGACGAGCTTTCCGTCGAGATTGCCGACGAGGGCCTGTGCGACCGCTATGTCGCCCGCATCGTGCGCAACGTGAAGGTTGGCCCGTCGCCCGACTGGATGGTCAAGCGCCTTAACGCCCTGGGCGTGCGCCCGCACAACAATATCGTCGACATCACCAACTATGTGATGATGCTCACCGGTCAGCCGCTGCACGCCTTTGACCTGTCCACCTTTGCCGAGCGCGAGGGCAGGCGTCGCGTGGTGGTTCGCGCTGCCCAGCAGGACGAGAAGTTTACGACCCTCGACGGCGAGGAGCGCACGCTCGACGCCGGCATGGGCCTCATCACCGACGGCGAGCGCCCCGTGGCGTTGGCCGGCGTTATGGGCGGCATGGATTCCGAGATCGAGGACGACACCGTCGACGTGATGGTCGAGAGCGCCTGCTTCAACGCCGGTCGCACCTCGCACACCAGCCGTGACCTGTCGCTGATCTCCGACGCCTCCATTCGCTTTGAGCGCCAGGTCGACGAGACCGGCTGCGTGGATGTCGCCAACGTCACGTGCGCGCTCATCGAGGAGATCGCCGGCGGCGAGGTTGCTCCCGGCTACATCGACGTGTTCCCCGCGCCCAAGACCATCGACAGCATTAAGCTGCGCCTGGCCCGCGTGCACGCCATCTGCGGTGCTGACATCGAGCCCGACTTTATCGAGCGCTCGCTCACCCGCCTGGGCTGCGCCGTCGAGTGCGACGGCGAGGACTTTATGGTCACTCCGCCGAGCTTCCGCCCCGACCTGCCGCGCGAGATCGATCTGATCGAGGAGGTTCTGCGCCTGTGGGGCATGGGCCGCGTGACGGCGACCATCCCGGCTGCCAAGAACCACATCGGCGGCCTGACCCGCGAGCAGAAGCTCACCCGCAAGGTCGGCGAGATCTTGCGCGCCTGCGGCCTCAACGAGACCACGACCTTTGGCTTTGCCGCCCCGGGCGACCTGGAGAAGATCGGCATGTCCACCGAGGGCCGCGGCTGCCCCGTGGTGCTCATGAACCCGCTGGTAGCCGAGCAGACCGAGATGCGTCGTTCGCTGCTGCCGGGCCTGTTGCAATCCGTGGCCTATAACGAGGCCCACGGCACGCCCAACGTGCACCTGTACGAGGTCGGCAGCCTGTTCCACGGTCGCGAGAACGCCAGCCTGCCCAAGGAGACCAAGTCCGTGGCGGGTGTGCTCTCGGGCCAGTGGAGCGAGCAGTCCTGGAACATGAAGTACCGCAAGCTGCGCTTCTTCTTTGGCAAGGGTATTGTCGAGGAGCTGCTCGCCCAGCTGCGCATCGAGAAGGTTCGCTTCCGTCCCGTCGAGGGCGAGAGCTATGCCTTCCTGCAGCCGGGTCGTGCTGCCGAGGTGCTCTCGGGCGGTACCGTGCTGGGCTGGGTTGGCGAGATCCACCCCGAGGCACGCGAGGCTATGGGCATTGACGAGGTCGTCGTTGCCTTTGAGCTCGATCTGGACAAGCTGATCAAGGGCGCCCGCAACCAGGAGAACTACCGTGAGTTCTCGCAGTACCCGGCCGTTGAGCACGACCTCGCTATCGTGGTCGACAACACTGTGACCTGCGAGGATCTTGAGCGTCGTATTACGAGTGCCGGAGGCAAGCTGCTCGAGGGCGTGCGCCTGTTCGACGTCTACCGCGATCCCATCCGCATCGGTGCGGGCAAGAAGTCCATGGCCTTCGCGCTTACGTATCGCTCCGACGACCACACGCTCACCAGCGAAGAGGTCGAGAAGGCGCACCAGAAGATCGTCACCAAGGTGTGCAAGGGTGTGAACGGCGAGGTCCGCGGCTAGGACTTGCGCTGGGAGCGTAGGGCCTGATGGCGGTTGCTGTGGGCTCTGCGTGACCGCGGTGTTCGGAAAAGGCATCGCTGAGCCTGCATATATGACACACGCATTACATAACGGCGTGCTGCTTTGTCGGCAGCGCGCCGTTTTGCTATGATAGCCCGCGGCGTGTTACGAATCTGGCAATGCGTAACACTGGCAAGGTGATTCAAGCGGCGTTGCAATTCTGTGCGCCGACAACCGGGAGGCGTATATGCACATTCCAGACAACTACCTGTCCCCGCAGACCGATGCCGTCATGGCGGTGGCGATGGTGCCCGTATGGGTCCACTGCATCAAAAAGGTGCGCGCCACGCTCGATCGCGAGCATATGGCGTTCTTGGGCATTTGCGCCGCGTTCTCCTTCTTGCTCATGATGTTCAACGTGCCGCTGCCCGGTGGCACCACTGGTCACGCTGTTGGCGGCGCGCTCATCGCGTTGCTGCTGGGCCCCGAGGCTGCGGCTATCGCTGTCTCGGTCGCGCTGGCGCTGCAGGCGCTGCTGTTTGGAGACGGCGGCGTTCTGTCGTTTGGCGCCAACTGCTTTAACATGGCCTTTGTGCTGCCGTTTGTCGCTGCTATCGTGTTCCGTGCGCTCAACAGCCGTCTGCACGACAAGAGCTGGGGCACCTCAGTTTCTGCCATCGTAAGCGGCTGGGTCGGCCTGTGCCTGGCGGCCCTGTGCGCGGCAATCGAGTTTGGTATTCAGCCGATGCTCTTTACCAATGCTTCGGGCGCGCCGCTGTACTGCCCCTTCCCGCTGTCCGTGGCTATTCCGGCCATGTTGATCCCGCATATGCTGGTTGCCGGCGTGATCGAGGGCGTGGCGACGGCCGCGATCTACGGTTTCATTAAGAAGACGGCGCCGAGCATCATTGTCGGGCCCGAGGCCGTCGATGGCCAACTTGCTGCCGAGGGCGTTGCCGCCAAGAAGACCTCGCTGGTCCCCACGCTCATCCTGGTTGCCGTGCTTGTCGTAGCAACACCGCTGGGCCTGCTGGCCACGGGTGACGCCTGGGGTGAGTGGGACGCCGAGGGCGCCGCGACCGCCGTTCAAGAGGCTGGCGATGACAGCCTGCAGGCTTCGGTCGGTCTCGATACCCCGACCTTTGCCGATGCCCTGCCCACGGGCGATTATCTGCAGGCCTATTCCGAGGAGCAAGGCCTTGGCTTTGCCGGCCAGGCTACCATGTATATCCTTTCGGGCGTGATTGGCGTGGCGGTGCTCACCATCGCATTCCGTCTGATCTCGCTGACGGTCAAGGAAAGCGGTGCTCATGGCAATAGCCGAGCTGCCTAGCTGGCTTGCGGTCGAGCAGCGTTACGAGCCCGCGGGGGCTCGGCATCGTGTGATGCAAAAGAACGTCCTGCACCTGGCGAGCCTGCTTGAGCGGGTTCGCCTGGGTGGAGGCGCGCACGAGGGCGGGTCGATGGTCGACCGCGCCCTTTCTTGCGTTTCGGCTCCGGTGCGCCTGGTGGGGATGTTCGTCTGCGTCCTGTGCGTGTGTCTGACGCAGAGCCCGCTGTACCTGATGCTGATGGCGGCTATCGCGCTGGTGTTGGTCGCGGTGCGCCCCGCTCGCGGGCTGCGTGCGACCTTTGTACCGGCGCTCGGCGCCACGGGGCTTGCGGTGGTTCTGGCACTGCCTGCCCTGCTGCTGGGCGCGTCTGCCGCGGGCGCCATGCTCAAGATCGCGCTCAAGACGTTCATTAATGTGTCGCTGGTGCTGGGTGTTTCGTGGACGCTTACCTGGAGCCGCATGTCGGCGGCGCTCAAAATGCTGCACCTGCCCGACGAGGTCATCTTTACGTTTGATATGGCGCTCAAGCATATTGAGGTGCTGGGACGCACAGCGCACGATCTGTGCGAATCGGTCATGCTGCGTAGCGTCGGTTCCGCGCCTGCGGGTTTTTCGCGCACCGACTCGCTGGCGGGTATCATGGGCATGACGTTTATCAAGGCGATGGAATGCAGCCGCGCGATGGACGAGGCCATGCTGTGCCGCGGCTTCGCCGGCGTGTATCCGGCGCCTGCACTGAGCGGCTTTGGCTGGCGCGATGCGGTTTATGCGGCCGTTGTGGCGTTGTTCGCCGTGTTGTGCGCGGTGTTGTAGTGCGGACGGTCGAACCGTCGATGTGAGTAGGGAAGGGCAACGTTTTGGCAAACGATACGAATAACGCGATGGTTGCGAGCGGTGCTGCCGGCGTTGAGACCACGCCGCTCATCGAGTTTCGCGACGTGGCGTTTTCCTATGCGGGCCATACGGTGGTCGACGGCGTTTCGCTGCAGGTGAACCGTGGGGAGCTCGTTGCCCTGCTAGGTCCCAACGGCTGCGGCAAGACGACAATCATGCGTCTTATTAACGGCCTTGAGCTTGCGGACGCGGGTGCGTACCTGTTCGACGGGCATACGGTCGATTCGGCATATCTCAAGGATTCCGCGACGGCCCAGCGGTTCCATCAGCGCGTGGGCTTTGTGTTCCAAAACGCCGATGCGCAGCTCTTTTGCGCTACGGTGGGCGAGGAAGTCGCGTTTGGCCCGGCTCAAATGGGGCTGCCGACAGACGAGCTCGAGCGCCGCGTCCGCGATGCCATGAAGCTGTTCCAGGTTGCCGATCTGGTCGATGCCTCGCCCTATCAGCTCTCGGGCGGGCAAAAGAAGCGCGTTGCGCTGGCTGCGGTGGTGTCGATGAACCCGGATATCCTGGTTCTCGACGAGCCTACCAATGGGCTCGACGAGGATTCATGCGACATCGTGGTTAACTTCTTGCTGGCTTACGTCGCGGCGGGCAAGACGGTCTTGATGAGCACACATCACCAGGATTTGGTGCGACGCCTGGGTGCCCGTGCAATCTATATCGATCGATATCACCATGTGGTCGAGGCGCCTTCGCCGTCGTATGGGACCGAAAGCGGTGCTACGGACTAGTTGCTGCGTAGAGCGTGCGTAGCCGCCCGCGCGGCTTTGCCGTGATGGTATAGTTATCCAGGTTTTTATGGGGGTGGCTATGCCAAGCTGGAACATTCATATCGCTCAGACGGAGCGTTTGCTGGAGCGCACCGGTGCGCTTGCCAATAGCGTGCGCGACCGCAATGCCTTTTTGTTTGGCTGCGTGGTTCCGGATATCTTCGTGGGCTATATGGTCCCTGGCATCGCCGATCCCATCCCGTACCGCATTACGCACTTTGCAAAGCCCGAGCCTATCCCTAAGCCGCGCGAGCACGAGTTCTGGGATACCTATGTGGCGCCGCTGCTCAAAGGGGCGCCTGTTGGTACGCCGGCTGCCGCGACCTCGATCGCCGAGGAGCGCGAGCGACTCAATCGGGTGCATTATCCCCAGCGCTACAAGGATGCCGAGCCGGTTGCCGGTCCCAGCGCCTGTGAGTTCTCGCTTGCGTCCGAAGATGTGGCGCAGTCACTGCTCGATTTAACGCTGGGCGTCTGGTCGCATCTGGTGGCCGACACGGTATGGAACACGCGTGTGAACCAGTATCTGGAAGCACACGGCGGCAAGCCGTGCGAGGAGTTCCGCATTAAAAAGCAAGGCGACTTTGACTGGTTTGGCAAGACGCTGGGCATTGTTTCCATCCCGCGTGCGACCGATCGCCTGTATACCGCTGCGACGCGTTTTGGGCAGTATCCCATCCATAAGGAGTATGTGCTCAAGACCATCGGCGTCATGCACGAGATTGTACGCGAAAACCCCGGCGAGCCCGATCATCCGCCGTATCGCCTGCTAACTGAGGAGTTTTTCGATGCAACGTTTACCGAGGTCATCGAGCTGACCGAGGTGGGCTTTGCGACTCGCGTTGCCTCTTCTGACGTTCCCGCAGTCCCCCTGATCGCTAGCTGCTAGCCGGCCGGCTTGACGGCGAACAGCTCATCCCAATCGACCAATAGCTCCCGCCGCAGGGCATCTTCGGTGGTGCGTTCCTGATCGGTCTTTGGGATGTAGGGGAGCCCTGCCTTTTTATGGATGAGTTCGGCGATGTTGTTAAAGCTCTTCGTGTCTTTGATTTGCTCATAGGTTATCTGGATAACGTCATAGCCCATGCTTGTGAGGGCGGTGGTGCGCTCGGCATCGGAGAGACTTGCGGCTTCGCCATCGTGGGCGGAGCGGCCTTGGCATTCCAGGATGACGCCCATGCTGTCGGTGTTGCTCTCGATGAGGATATCGGCGTAGCAGCAGGTTTTGTCATACAGTGAGCGCGCGGCGTCGCTGAGTGGGATGCGCACGTTGTTTGCGATGTTGATACCCATGCCGCCCTCGTTGCGGGGGAGCGAGACAAGTATGGAGGTCTGTACTTCGAAGGGCGAGGCGGTCTGCCCCGTCATGTGCTCGGCCGCCCAGCGCAGTTGTTTAACGCCGCGCAGGCCTGCAGCCTGCTTGGCGAACGCGGCGATATCCGCCGCGCTGAGGAGCGGCGGGCGCTTCCACAAATTGGTGTCATTGCCCTTGGTGTCGACAACACGCTCCCAACCGCAGTTGGGTGGAATGAGCTTAAGCGAAATGGCTTCATCGAGTTGTTGTTGCGTTCGCTCGCAGGGCTTAAACACTGCAAAGGAGCCGCACATCTCGTGGCAAGCCATGAGTAACTGGTTGCGTGAGACCTGCGTAGCAAGGCTGAGCAGCGTAAACTCGGGCGACGTGACATCAAATCCATGTTCAGTTTGCCTAAACGACCCGGGAGGCGGCTCTTGGGTCAGGAGGTGCGATTTAAACAGGCTTCGCGACCCGGATTGTGCTCGAGTGAATACAAGCCTGTGAAGCGGTGCATGAAGCAGGTCTTTTACAACTGCATGACTTCCGAGGCCGCAACATCTGCGATCCATATTGCCAAGGCTAATGGCGGGGTAAAGCCCTAATACCTGCGGCGGGATACGGTGATAGTAAAAAGCGGATTGACCGCATAGCGTCAGGTCCATGATATCCTCCTGGTCGAAATGTGCTTTTGGACCGTGCGATGCCAGCGTCAATTCGGAAGTATGCGGCAAAATCTGAACCCTGTGAGCAGACCTGGCTTTTGATGCCAGTTTATCAGGCATTTTGTTGCGAAAAAACGGGGTGTGCTCGGAGGTCTCAGAATTTGCCGCATACTTCCGAAAACGCGGTCGATCTGGCTCTTGCTAAAACGATTTAGCAGCGTCAGGTAAGGTGTGGTTTCGCCATCGGGCGAACACTTTTAGCACTTGGGACTTTATTTTTGGGCCTCGAAAGGTGGATTTCGCGCTTTTGGTAAAGAAATGGGTGCGTGTTTTGCCGTGTGCCGGCATTGACACAGAAAAAGGGCCCGGAAGGCGAAGCCTTCCAGGCCCTTTGCAATGCAAACATGCTTGCAAGTACGATTTAGCGGACCTGAGCGACGTAAGCGACGTTGGTCGAGGAGACCTTGTCCTCGAGCTGGACGCTCATGCGGGGATCGCCGGCGGTGGCGACGGTCAGATCGCCGGCCTCGACGTAGCCGAGCTCCTTAGCGGTCTCGATCGCCTTGACGATCGTGCCGTTGACGGTGCCCTGGGTAATCTCGGCCTGATGCGGGATAACGCCCCAGTACATGATCATCTGCTGGACGGCCCACTCGTGGCGGGAGAACGCGCAGATCGGCATGTTGGGACGGAAGTGCGAGATCAAGCGAGCGGTACGACCGGTGGTCGTCGGCACGGTGATGCACTTGGCGCCAACGGTGGTGGCCATGTTCACAGCGGACATACCCACAACGTTGTTGACGACGCGGGTGCCGTGAGCGTCAGCCGGAACCTCGAGCGGAGCGTGGGCCGGGAGGTACTTCTCGGTCTCGAGAGCGATGCTGGCCTGCATCTTGACGGCCTCAACCGGGTACTTACCGGCAGCGGACTCGCCGGACAGCATGACGGCGTCGGTGCCGTCGTAGATGGCGTTAGCAACGTCGGCAACCTCGGCGCGCGTCGGGCGCGGGTTCTGCTGCATGGAGTCGAGCATCTGCGTAGCGGTGATAACGGGCTTGTAGGCCGCGTTGCACTTGGCGATGATCTCCTTCTGGATGTGCGGAACAAGCTCGGGCTTGATCTCGATGCCCAGGTCGCCACGGGCGACCATGATGCCGTCGGAAGCCTCGAGGATCTCGTCGAAGTTCTCGACGCCCAGGGCACACTCGATCTTCGGGAAGATCGTCACGTGCTCGCCACCGTTCTCGCGGCAAAGCTTGCGGATGCCGCGGACGGACTCGCCGTCACGGATGAAGGAAGCGGCGATGTAATCGATGTTCTCGGTCAGGCCAAAGAGGATGTCCTGACGATCGCGCTCGGTGATGGCGGGCAGCGAGATGTTGACGTTGGGCATGTTGACGCCCTTGCGCTCGCCGATCAGGCCGTCGTTCTTAACGACGCAGGTCATGTCCTGGCCGCTGACGGACTCGACCTCGAGGGCAACCAGGCCGTCATCGATCAGGATAAGGGAGCCCTTCTCGACCTCGGAGGGCAGAGCCAGGTAGTCGAGGGAGATGTGCTCAGAGGTGCCGTGGAAATCCTCGGACGTGGGCTGAGCGGTGACGACGATCTTGTCGCCGGTCTTGACGGCAACCTTCTTGCCGTCGACCAGAAGGCCGGTGCGGACCTCGGGGCCCTTGGTGTCGAGCAGGATGCCGACAGGCAGACCGAGCTCCTTGGAAATACGGCGGACGCGCTCGATGCGACCGTGGTGCTCGTCGTAGGAGCCGTGCGAGAAGTTAAAACGGGCGACGTTCATGCCCGCCTTGATCATCTCGCGGATGGTCTCGTCGCTATCGCAGGCGGGACCCATGGTGCATACAATCTTAGTGCGCTTGTACATTCAGACCTCCATCTGACATCGTCTTGCGCTGATAGATAAACCATAAGAAATAAAACCGAGATGATTATAACGAAATGCCGACCGAATACCCCAAAAAATCGACCGTATGCCGAAATGGAAGTTCATTTTTTGCGGGAAAAACGGTATATGAAAAATCTTTACCAACCACTCCAACCGCTGCTATCTGGGCGATATGTCAGTTTGGCGATGTGCCGAAGAAAAAACGTTTTACCAATGTTGAGCATCACACGGTCTGCACCGTTGCGTGCGGACCATATTTCCAAACCGATTGTTTTGGCTAGACGCGTCGCTTTGGGGTACCATAGCCCCACTATCAACTGCCGCTCAGCACGGCAGCCTTGATGAGCCCTTGCCCTTCTCCTGGGAATTATGATCGGGCATCAATCTGCTGAGTGGCCCGAATCCCAGGAGGGGACTCTATATGCAAAAGGAATACCTGTCCGCCGCGGCGGAGGTGCTCAGCGACCAAGGTGTCGATGAGAACCTCGGCCTGAGCAACGACGAGGCGTCTTCGCGCCTCGCCAAGACAGGCCCTAACAAGCTCGAGGAAGCTGAGAAGACGCCGCTGTGGAAGCGTTTCTTTGAACAGATGGCTGACCCTATGGTCATCATGCTGATCGTTGCCGCCGTCATCAGTGCGCTCACGGGCATGGTCAAGGGCGAGCCCGACTTTGCCGATGTTGCCATCATCATGTTCGTCGTTATCGTCAACTCGGTGCTGGGCGTGGTCCAGGAAGCCAAGAGCGAGGAGGCCCTCGAGGCCCTGCAGGAGATGAGTGCGGCGCAGTCCAAGGTGCTACGCGACGGCAAGCTCGTGCACCTGCCGAGCGCCGAGCTCGTGCCCGGTGACGTGATCATGCTCGAGGCGGGCGACTCCGTCCCGGCCGACTGCCGCGTGCTCGAGAGCGCCACGATGAAGATCGAGGAGGCCGCCCTTACCGGCGAGTCCGTGCCCGTCGAGAAGCATGCCAACGTGATCGAGCTCGCCGCCGGTACCGACGACGTGCCGCTCGGCGACCGCAAGAACATGTGCTACATGGGTTCCACCGTGGTATACGGCCGCGGCCGCGCCGTCGTGGTCGGCACCGGCATGAACACCGAGATGGGTAAGATCGCCGGCGCCCTGGCCGAGGCCAAGGAAGAGCTCACGCCGCTGCAGGTGAAGCTTGCCGAGCTCAGCCGCATCCTCACCATCATGGTTATCGTCATTTGCGTCGTCATTTTTGGCGTCGACATCATCCGCCACGGCGTGGGCAACGTTCTCACCGATCCGACCGCGCTGCTCGACACCTTTATGGTCGCTGTCTCGCTTGCCGTCGCCGCCATCCCCGAGGGCCTGGTTGCCGTCGTGACTATCGTGCTTTCGCTCGGCGTGACCAAAATGGCCAAGCGCCAAGCGATTATCCGTAAGCTTTCCGCCGTCGAGACCCTTGGCTGCACACAGACCATCTGCTCCGACAAGACCGGTACCCTCACCCAGAACAAGATGACCGTCGTCAAGCACGAGCTCGCTGCGCCTAAGGAGAAGTTCCTGGCAGGTATGGCGCTGTGCTCCGATGCTCAGTGGGACGAGGAGCTGGGCGAGGCCGTGGGCGAGCCGACCGAGTGCGCGCTCGTCAACGATGCCGGCAAGGCTGGTCTTACTGGCCTGACCGCCGAGCACCCGCGTGTGGGCGAGGCCCCGTTCGACTCCGGCCGCAAGATGATGTCCGTGGTCGTCGAGACCCTTGACGGCGAGTACGAGCAGTACACCAAGGGCGCGCCCGACGTGGTGATCGGCCTGTGTACCCATATCTACGAGGGCGATAAGGTTGTCCCCCTGACCGAGGGGCGTCGTGCCGAGCTCGTGGCCGCCAACAAGGCCATGGCCGACGAGGCCCTGCGCGTGCTGGCGCTGGCAAGCCGCACCTACACCGAGGTCCCGGCCGACTGCAGCCCCGCCGCGCTCGAGCACGACCTGGTCTTCTGCGGCCTGTCCGGCATGATTGACCCGGTCCGCCCCGAGGTCGCCGACGCCATCCGCGAGGCGCACGACGCCGGTATCCGCACCGTCATGATCACGGGCGACCACATCGACACCGCCGTGGCCATCGCCAAGCAGCTGGGCATCGTCGCCGATCGCAGCCAGGCCATCACCGGTGCCGACCTCGATCGCATGAGCGACGAGGAGCTCGACGCGCACATCGAGGATTACGGCGTGTACGCCCGCGTCCAGCCCGAGCACAAGACCCGCATCGTCGAGGCTTGGAAGTCGCGCGACCAGATCGTGGCCATGACGGGCGACGGCGTCAACGACGCTCCGTCCATCAAGCGCGCCGACATCGGCGTGGGCATGGGCATCACCGGTACCGATGTCACCAAGAACGTCGCCGACATGGTACTTGCCGATGACAACTTCGCTACCATCATCGGCGCCTGCGAAGAGGGTCGTCGCATCTACGACAACATCCGCAAGGTCATCCAGTTCCTGCTTTCGGCCAACCTTGCCGAGGTGTTCTCGGTGTTTATCGCCACGCTCATCGGCTTTACCATCTTCCAGCCGGTGCAGCTGCTGTGGGTGAACCTGGTCACTGACTGCTTCCCCGCGCTCGCGCTGGGCATGGAGGATGCCGAGGGCGACATCATGAAGCGTAAGCCACGCAACGCCAAGGACGGTGTCTTTGCCGGACATATGGGTCTGGACTGCGTGGTCCAGGGCCTAATCATCACCGCGCTGGTGCTGGCGAGCTTCTTTGTGGGCGTGTACTTTGACATGGGCTACATCCACATCGCCGATATGATCGCCGGCAATGCCGACGAGGAAGGCGTGATGATGGCGTTCATCACGCTCAACATGGTCGAAATTTTCCACTGCTTCAATATGCGCAGCCGTCGTGCGTCGCTGTTCACCATGAAGAAGCAAAACAAGTGGCTGTGGGCTTCCGCCGCGCTGGCGCTGGTGCTGACGGTGATCGTAACCGTGCAGCCGACGCTTGCCGAGATGTTCTTTGGCCCCGTGACGCTTGAGCTCAAGGGCGTTGTTGCTGCCCTGGGCCTGGCCTTCCTGATCATCCCGCTGATGGAGATCTACAAGGCGATCATGCGCGCGGTGGAGAAAGAGTAACGTACCTGTCCGGGCCCGCCCGCCTGCGGGGTTTCCACGGGTACGTCCTCGCCGCGTTGCGGCTGCGGGATGTGCCCTTTGGAAACCCCTCTCGGCGGGCGGGCCCTGCGGTGACGTTGCTGACTTTTCTCCCGTGTGGATGATAAAGGCTGAGGGAAAGTGTGTGAGTCGGTCGAGCATTTGCTCGGCCGACTCTTTTTTGTGGGAAAATACCTGCTCAGTTTTGATTTATGGTGCTGGGAGGCGCTTGTGGGCAAGGCTAAGGCTAAAGCGAAGAAAAAGACGACGGGGGCGCGGGCTAAGCGCGATCGTCGTCGGAAGCTCGCGACCGAGGCTCCCGCGTCTGCCGAGGAGCTGCTGGCGAGCGTGCCGGGACTCGACGCGCTGCAGGACGTTCCGGCGTTCGATGACCTGCCGGTCGATGAAGCTCAGCAGGCTGCCTTTGATGATTTCTGCGCACATGCCGAGGAGCCCGAGCAGATGCAGCTTGGCGCCGTGGTGCGCTTGGATCGTGGGTTTCCGCTGGTGGCGACTGCCGACGATACCTTCCGCGCCGAGCATGCCGTGGGATTTGCCAAGTCGCGCGGTGGGGACGAGGTCCTGCTGCCTGCCGTGGGCGATCGTGTGGCGGTGCGCCGCGCTCCCGGGCACGATATGGGCGTGATTGAATGCGTACTGCCGCGCCGTACGAGCTTTGAGCGTTGGCGCGGCCGTGCCCGCGGAGAGCGCCAGGTGCTCTGCTCCAACGTGGATAGCGTGCTAATCGTGCAGGCGCTCGGTGCCGGCGAGGTGCTGCTCGACCGTGTGGCGCGCTCGCTGGTGTTGGCGCTCGACTGCGATGCCGAGCCGGTGGTGGTGCTCACCAAGGCTGACCGCTGCGATGCCGGGGAGCTCGAGCGCGATCTGGACCGCGTGCGCCGTCTGGTGGGTCCGGACGTGTGCGTGATCTTGACGTCTTCTGCCGAGGGCCGCGGTCTGGACGAGGTCCGTGCCTGCGTGCCTGCCGGGAGCTGCGCCATGATTCTGGGCGAGTCGGGTGCCGGCAAGTCGACGCTGCTCAATGCACTGCTGGGCCACGATACGTTGGCGACCGGCGGTGTGCGCGAACGCGACGACCAGGGCCGTCACACTACCGTCGCGCGCGTGATGGTGGCGCTGCCGGGCGACGCCGGCGTGATCGCCGATGCCCCGGGTCTGCGCAGTTTGCCGCTCGTGGGTCACGAGCGGGGTCTGGCACGCGCCTTCCCCGAGATTGTCGAGGCATCGCGTGCGTGCCGGTTTGGCGACTGCACGCATACCCACGAACCGGGTTGCGCCGTTCGCGAGGCCGAGGACGCCGGGCAGATCGACAGCCTGCGTCTGGAAACTTTCCAAAATCTGGCGTCATCCATGCGCGTGAGCGCTCAAATGCTCGATCCCGATGTCCATCTGTAATTGATTTTTCCTATGACAGCCGTCTCCCAACTGTTCGGGAGACGGCTTTTTTGCTGCGGAAAAGCCTCGAAACATGCAGTTTGCTGACGTGCTGACCAAAACCTTGCCACGAGCTTGACGGGCTGGTCAGCTTTTGGTCAGCGATTGGTTTGACATCGAAAACCAAGATTGCGATTGCGCCGCTTTGCACTCTGGCCGCCCAGACAATGGTGGTACGGGCATTCGCCCGGCACTGCCATGAGAGGAGCGGCCGTGAACAAGAGCAAGCGCATCGCCATCAGTCTGGTCGCGGGCGTGCTCGCTGCTCTGCTCTGCATGGTTTACGGCTCGTCGATCCGCTCGCAAGCCGAACAGGTCCAGGCTGAGACCTTGGCCAAGTACGGTGGCGATCGCGTCGAGGTATGCGTCGCGGCGCGCGATATCGATGTGGGTGAGACCCTCGATGAGACCAATGTCATAACCCAGGAATGGCTGACGAGTCTGCTGCCGCGTGACGCGGCGACCGAGCTGCGCCAGGTGCGCGGCGACGTGACGACTTCGCGTATTCCCAAAAACGCCGTGATCTGCAATGTCTACACCAAGGCCGAGAGCCGCAAGCTCGAGGTGCCTAAGGGCAAGGTTGCCGTTTCGGTGGCGGTCGATGCCGAGCACTCGGTCGGCGGTGCCACGGGCGTGGGCAGCTACGTGGACGTGTACGTGCAAAAGGACGGCGTGACCGATCGGCTGTGCGGCGCGCACGTGATCGATACCAGTGAGGATTCCGGTGCCACGCGCGAGGGCAAGATCGAATGGGTGACGCTGGCGGCTGACCCCGAAGACGTCAAGGAACTGCTGGGAGCCTCGGGCAAGGGAACGGTCAGCTTGACGATTCCCGCCACGGCGCGCGGCAAAAAGAGCGGAGGCGACGAGTGATGAAGGCGATCTGGCTTGCGTGCTGCGCGTGCGGCGATTACGGGCTGTTGCAGCGGGAAGTCGAGGGCCGTGATGCGGGTGCACAGGTGCTTCGCGTGGGTGACCTGGACGGGCTGGTTTCCATGGCGCGGGCGTTTCCGTCGCGCCGCGGGGCTGCCATCATCGCGGCGTCTCTGTTTGATACCGAAGATGTGCGCAAGACTGTTGCGCGCCTGACGGCCGAAGGCCGCGTGAGTCGCGTGGTCGTGTTGATAGAAGCGCTCGATCCGTCGGATATCGAGGGGCTGTTTCGCGCGGGGGCGACCGAGGTCATCGCTGCACACAGTATATGCGGCAACGGGCGCGCGGGCGAGGGAGCGGTTGATTCCGATCGGCGCATGACGATTGAGCCCGATGCTTTTGTTGATAGGGAACCCGGGGCGCCTCGCGCTACAAGAGGCCCGCGTGTTGATGATTATGGAAAAGCGGAAGCCGAGCATGGTCGGCGCCCCCGGAACCCCCTTGTATGCGATGACGCTGGAGGGCCGGCGCAGCATGCTGGCGACTCCCCGGCTGTAGATATGGGATACGTGCACGGCGTGAATCTGGTGGATGAACTCGACGAAGTTGAGGGCTTTGCCGGGTGCGGCGAGTTGTCGCTAATGCAGCATGAGCAGATTGCGCAGAACGAGCCTGCCTCGCAGACCGAACAAGCTGCCATGCCGGCTTGGACGCAGCGTGTGGTTGCGGCGGGGGAGACGGGGGCGCTGCCACCGACGCCCGCCCCGCCGCCTCCGATGCCGCCGGCAGACGCTGCCGCTCCGCCGCATCGAGCTCCGGTCATCTGCGCTATTTCGGGTTCGGGCGGTTGCGGCAAGTCGACGATCGTTGCCACCATGGCACACACATCGTCGCTGTTGGGCTTGCGTGCCGCCGTGCTCGACCTGGACCTGATGTTTGGAAACCTTTACGACTTGTTAGGCGTCGATGCTCCGCGCGATATGGCGGCACTTATCGAGCCGTCGGCGGCGGGCACGCTCACCGAGCCGGATATCGTAGCCACATCGATGCGCGTGGCGCCGGGCGTTACGCTCTGGGGTCCCGTCGCGGCGCCCGAGCAAGCTGAGCTCATGGCGCGTCCGGTGGAGCTACTGCTTGATGTTCTGCGTCGCGAATCCGACGTGGTCTTTATCGATACCTCGGTCTTTTGGGGCGACGCCGTGGCGGCTGCGGTGGCGGCGAGCGACCGTTGCCTGGTCGTTGGCGATGCGGCGGTGTCGTCCGCGACATCGGCGTCGCGCGTCATCGAACTGGCAAGTCGAGTAGGTGTGCCGCGCACGCGCATGAGCGCCGTGTTCAACCGGTTCGGTGCGCGCGGGGCAGACGAGGACGTCGCCATGCGCTTTGAGATTGCCTGTGCGTTGAGCTCCAAGATTCGTATCGCCGATGGCGGGCAGGATCTCGCCGCGCTCATGGCGTTTGGACGCGCTGACGAGGCGGTGGGGCAGACCAGTGCTTTTGCGACTAGCATGCGCGAGGCCACGCGCGAGATGCTCGTGGAACTGGGGTGCGCCGTCGGCCCTTGGGGCGATATGGTCGCCGACCGTGCAACGCGTACCGAACGCCCGCGTATCCGCCTTCCCTGGTTGCGCGAGGGTGATCAGCGATGAGCCTGCAAACGAGGATTAAGGCTGCCGGCGCTGCAGCGGCGGCAGCGCCTGTAGATGCGGGGCGTCGCCGCGCGGTGAAACGACGCACCAAGCGCGCCGTGATGGACCGCATGGGTTACGACGAAGTGGCGCGTATCAGCGCCTATATCGACCCGGCACTTGCCCGCTCGGAATTGCGTCCTGCGGTGGAGGCGGCGCTCAATGTTGAGGAGCCGACCGATCTCGCGACGCCCGAGCGCGAAACCATCATCGACGAGATTTTGGATGACGTGGTGGGCTTGGGGCCGTTGCAGCCGCTCATCGAGGACGACACCGTTACCGAGATCATGATCAACGGCTGCCGCTCGGCTTTCTTTGAACGCGGCGGCGTCTTGTACCCCATCGAGCATGCGTTTGAGGATGATGAACAGATCCGTGTGCTTATCGACCGCATCATCTCGCCACTTGGCCGCCGTATCGACGAGCGCAGCCCCATCGTCAACGCCCGCCTCAAAACGGGCTATCGCGTCAACGCGGTGATTCCGCCTGTGGCGATTGACGGACCGATTCTCACCATCCGAAAGTTCTCGGACCGTATCTGCTCGCTGGACGAGCTTGTGGGGCTGGGGTCGCTGCCGCTTTGGTATGCGCAGCTGCTGTCGTGCGCGGTGTCGCTGCGACAGGACCTGGCGGTTGCGGGAGGCACGGGATCTGGTAAGACCACCCTGCTCAACGCGTTGTCATGTGAGATTTCCACCGGCGAGCGCATCGTGACGATCGAGGACTCTGCCGAGCTCAAGTTTGCGCATCATCCGCACGTGGTGCGCCTAGAGGCGCGCGAGGCTTCAATTGAGGGTGAAGGCGCGGTGACGATCCGCGACCTGGTAACTAATGCCCTGCGCATGCGCCCCGACCGCATCGTGGTGGGCGAGGTGCGCGGTGCCGAGTGCTGCGACATGTTGCAGGCCATGAACACGGGCCACGACGGGTCGCTCACCACACTTCATGCGGGTTCAGAACAGGAGACCGTGGTGCGTCTGACGTTGCTTGCACGTTATGGCATCGACCTGCCGAGTGAGCTCATCGAGGAGCAGATTGCCATGGCGCTCGACGGTATCGTGATGTCCGAGCGCCACGCCGATGGCAGGCGCTTCGTCTCCTCGTATTCGGGGGTGCGACGCGCCGCATCGGGCGGCGTAGAGCTCGAGCGCTATGTGACGTTCGATGCCGCCGAGCGCACCTGGACGCTTGACCGCGAGCCGCCGTTTATCGCAGAAGGCCTGCGGTCGGGGACGCTCACACAAGAGGAGGTGGACGAATGGAGATCGCTGTGCCCCTCGTCGTAGGGGGCTTGGCAGGGCTTTCTGTCGCGACGGCGTGCGGGGCGGAACCTCGTGTGCCGCAGGTACCGCCGGCGGAGCTGGCACGTCAGGCGCTCGAGACGGTGGCAGAGAAGCTGCCGCGTGAGCTGGTGAAAAACGATCTGCTGAAAAAGATCGCCCGTTCGTGGGCATCGCTGGCTCCGGCGCATCGCCTTGGCCTCGTGATCGAGGATGCTTCGGGATGTTTGGCGTTTCTGCTGCTATCGAGCGGTGTCTGCTGCGTTTTACTAACGATGGTGTCGTTATCGCCCCTCGGATTTGCCTTGGGACTTGTTGCTCCGTTTGCCGTTGGTGCCGCTCGGGATGGCTTTGAGAGCCGGCGCGAGCAACACGATGCAGAAGAGGCAATGCCCGAGGCGTTTACCGCACTTTCCATGTCGCTTGCCTCGGGACATTCGCTGGCCCAGGGCATGCGCTTTGTGGGCGCTCATGCGCAAGAGCCAGTGCATAACGAGTTTTTGCGGGTGGCGGCGGCGATCGATTGCGGCATCTCGGCGACCGACGCGCTCGATGACTTGCTCGTGCGTATCGACGCCCCCGGTCTTTCGCTTGTGACCTTGGCGCTTAAGGTGTCTCAGCGCACCGGCGCTCCGCTTGCCGACTTACTGTCCGAGGCGTCGAGCATGGTGGGGGAGCGCATTGAGCTCAAGCGCCGCCTGGATGTTAAGACGTCGCAGGCTCGCATGTCTGCGCATATGGTCGCGGCGATGCCGGCGGGCATGTGCGCGGTGTTGGCGCTGCTTTCGGCAGATTTTCGTCGCGGTCTTGCGACGCCTGCCGGCGCGGGCGCTGTGGTGCTGGGTCTTGCCCTCAACGCCGTTGCCCTGGTGGTTATCCGGCGCATTATGCGGGTGGAGCTATGAGCGCCTCGGTTGCAGTTGCGGCTTGCCTGTGCGCCCTGAGTGTATTTGTCGCGACGGGTTTTGATCGGGCGGATGCACGCAAGATCGCAGGGGCCTGCAAGCGCGAGGCGGTGCTGGTCGCTGCCGCTGGTCGCTCGGTGGTCGATGCTCTGACCGCGCGAGTGAAGGGCGCGGTTGGAGCGGGCGGCCCGGCGCGAGTGTCGCTCGGCGAAGTGTCCGAGATGATCGATGTTGTGCGCTTGGGTCTTTCGGCCGGTCTTTCGTTTGATGCGGCGCTTGAGATTTTCTGCGCCAACCGCCGGTCAGTGCTGGCTCTTCGCCTTGAGCGCGCCTGCATGGCGTGGCAGGTGGGCGTGGGCACGCGTGAGGACGAGTTGTTGGCCGCCGCGCGCGATCTGGACGTGCGAGCGCTCGAGACCTTTGCCATCACGGTGGGGCAGGCGCTCGCCCTGGGTGCCCCACTTGCCGAGACGCTGGCCGCTCAAAGTCGCGAGATCCGTGCGGCTCATCGCGCCGCGGTCGAGCGCGAGATCGAGCGTGCGCCCGTCAAGCTGTTGATTCCCACCGGCACGCTCATCTTGCCGGCGTTGCTTCTGTCCATATTGGGCCCGCTGCTGGGAGCAGGCGGGATGATGTAGGGAGGAATACATGAACACGATGGTCGAAGTTGCTGACAAGGCTTGGAGCTGGGCTTTTTGCCGGGCGATTCACACTCGCCAGCATGCCAAGGAGCTGTTGCAGGAGGAGAGCGCGCAGGGTACCACCGAGTACGCCATTTTAGTGGGCGTACTTGTGGTGATCGCGATTATTGCCATCGTTGCATTTAAAGGCAAGGTTAAAGAGCTATGGGATGCGATCAGCGAGGGCATCAACAGCCTGTAGAGGGCGAGCGCCCCATCGGGGTGCTGCTGGTGTTTGCTTGCCTGACCGTGGCGATAGCGGTGGTGCTTTGGGGGCTTAACGCCGCGCGGCAGCAGCGTCCTGGGACCGCCTCCGATTTGGGCTCAGATTCGGCGGTGGCGTCTCAAAAAGATGAGATGCGAGATGCGGACGATTCGGATGTCGCTGTCACGGCGCAAACCTTTCTGCGGGCGCTCGACAAGCGGTCTGGCACTGCGACGGATTCGCCTGAGGGCAACGCGATTGCGGTCCGGCTTGCATGGTCCGAGGACCGACCGATGACCGAAGCGGCAGCGGATATGCTGCGTGCCTATCGCGAGGTACCCACGGCACAACTTGCTCTGAGCGGCTATCTCGACATCAAGGGCAACGTGTGGGGCGCTATCGTGCGCGACGGACGCGGCTGGGTCGATATGGTGACGGTTGCCGCGGATACTGGCGATGCTTCGTGTCGTCTGCGCGCCGTGCGCCTGAGCCCGCAGGCAACGGACTCAAAGGAGGGATCGTGAAATGCATGATGTCCTGCGTGAGGAATCTGCCCAGGCGACGGTCGAATACGCCATCGTCACGGTGGCGCTGTTATCGATCGTGCTGGCGATTGCGGGGCTTTGGCGTGCTGGCACCGATGGGCGCTTGGCGGCGCTGGTCGAGCGGGCGGCGTCTCACGGCGTCACCTCGACATCGGTTGTCGACGCTGCTGCGGGTGCTGAGGACATCGCGCTGTATTGATATCGCGCGCGAGGACCGGGCGCAGTCTACGGTCGAGGCCGCTTTTTTGCTGCCGACGTTTCTGACGCTCATCCTTCTCGCACTGCAACCGGCGTGTCTGCTCTATACGCGCGCGGTCATGGAGTCTGCCGCCGCCGAGACCGCGCGGCTCATGACCACGACGACGGCGGAGGACGACGATCTTAAGGAGTTCACCCGCCGCCGACTTGCCGCAGTGCCCAACGTTTCGATCTTTCATGCCGGCGGGCCGTTGTCGTGGGATATCGATCTTGGCCGGGTCGGTGCGGGTGGCGCCTCGTCCGTGTCCGTTTCCGGCGAGGTCAAGCCGTTGCCTGTGATCGGTGCGTTTGCGCAGGCTATGGGTGGTACCGCCGAGGGCGGCTACGTTGAGCTCAAGGTCGATGTCTCGTATCAATCGCGTCCCGAATGGCTGGAGGGAGATTATGATTCGTGGATTGCTGCATGGGATTAAGCGTTTCTGGTCTAGACGCGTTTTGACGCACCGTCCGAGCTGCCATCGCAAGCGAGGCGGCTTTATGGGTCGAGCCGGTGTCGATCTGTTTATCGAAGACGGCGCCTATACCACGCTTTCTTCTGCCGTGGTCATCCTAGTGGTGCTCACATTGTTGTTTTCGTCGACCGCGGCGATATGGAGCATGTCGCGTGCCGGGGACACCCAGGTGGCGGCCGATAGCGGCGCGCTGGCGGGTGCCAACGTAGTGTCGTCCTATCACACGGCTGCCACGGTGGTTGATGCGAGTATCTTGAGTCTGGGGCTGGCGGGGTTTGCCACGATCGGGACGGGCCTGGTCGCCATCCTCATCCCGGGTGCCGAGCCGGTTGCCGGCAATATGGTCGACACCGGGATCGAGATCATTAAAACGCGCAACAAGTTTGCCAAAAGCGCATCGGAAGGCTTACAGAAAATCGAGACGGCTCTGCCGTATCTGATCGCCGCGCGTGCCACGCAGGCGGTGTCGGCGCAGGATACCGATAGTGTGACCTATACCGGTACGGCGCTTGCCGTGCCCAGGACATCCGAGTCGGACTTTGCTGCGCTCAAAGGGTCAGAGATCTCGACCGATACCATTAAAGACACATCAGATGATTTAGAGCGTGCGGCCGAGGAGCTGCGGAAGGCCTCGGAGGAGACGGCGAAGGCAAAGGAGCGCGCTTGGCTGGCGGATTGTGGTGGGTCTGACAAGGGCTCGGTCGGCAGCTGTTCTTGCATGTGGGAGCGTGCGAAAAGCCTAACGGATCTCTCCGGTGTTCAAAATCCGCATTACTCATCGAGCGTTACGTGGGAGCCCCAAGTTGCCCTTGATCGCGCGAAGGACTACTACCATTGGCGTCTGACAAATGAGAAGCCCCGCGGCTCGAGTGTCGAGATGAAGGCAGAGTCTGCGGCGCGTAAGGCGTTTTATACCTATGCGAACGCGGAGGTCGATCGGGCATATATAACCGAGAACGGAGACAGGGTTTCCTCCTATATTCCGCTGCTGCCGCGCAACTCTGATGAGGTTCGGGCGACGGAACTCTATACCGATGCGGTGTGGCCGACTAGCGTAAACGATGACAAGGCGTATCTGCATTACGGGACGACCTGCCCCAACTATAAGAAAGGGACGCCGAGCGGATTTGCTTCGGTTGCCGATTACGATGGACAGGATAAATGCAGCAAATGCCATTTTGGCGTTTTGTCGCTTGGTGCTGTTGCGGCGCCTTCAACCTCTATCGAAAACGGCTTCGAGTATCACTTTGACAAGTTTAAAGACGCCCTGGAGGACTACGTCGACTGTCGCAACAAGGAGCTCGAGCTCGAGCGTCAGACCGAGGACGAAGCCGACCGTGCGGGCAATGCGTTCGATACCGCCATCAAAGAACTTTCCGGTGAGCGTCCGCGTATCGCTCCGCCCGGTCGCAACGGCGTGGTTGCCTTTGCGGTTTCGGGTGCCATCTCGAGCCCCGATGAGCTCAACTCTTCGTTTAACACGGCAGTCAGGCTTGGCGATCGCGGTGCCATCTCTGCCGCGGTGCTGGCGCCCGATGGGGCGACGGCGCAAAACAACGTGCTTTCGCGATTTTTCTCGACATTGAAGGAACGCTCGGGTGGCGTTGCCGGCGTACTCGATGGCGTCATGGATGTCTGGGGACGGCTGCTTGTGGGATACGGAGACATCCAAGGTTCGGCCGACGAACTTATGGACGAGATGATTAAAGGCCTAGGAGGGGGCAGCGGCGCGTTGGGCTCCATCGCATCGTGGCTCGGCGATACCGTTTCGGCGTCCGTGGCGGCGTTGGGTCTGGAGCCGTGCGACTTGCGCCTGCGAAAGCCGGTGCTGACCGATTCCGCCAACGTCATTAAGAGTCCGGGGTCTGACATTGCTGGTTTCTCTCAAGCGCAAGACAAGCTGCGAAGTATTCCGTTGGGCGTGACCGATCCCAAGGCGCTTTGCGAGGCGTTGGAATATCAAGTCGAACGCACCATTAGCGGCACGGTGTTCACGCTTGCGGAGATTCCTCTGCCCGGCGGCGGCTCCATCCCGCTCACCGTCGATGTCGCCACGCTGGTTGGCGCTCTGGGCGGTGGGTCGTAATGAGTATCCGCATGCGTCTGCGCGAGGAGCGCGCCCAAGCGACGGTGGAGATGGCAGTGGTTACGCCCGTTTTGCTGGTGCTGGCACTCATCGTGTACAACGTCATGATCTTTGCCAGCGCTGTCGCGCGCTTCGACCGCGTGGTGCCCGACATCGTGTTGGCGCACGCCGTGGCGTCGGAGGGGGAGGGCGACGAAAGCTCTGCCGATGCCTCGGCGACGGTTCAGACTCAAATTCTGAATGCCATGGAAGGCTATGGCTTGCAGATCGAAGTGTCGAGCGAGCAAGGCGCGGAGGCATCGGATGGTGGCCTGCTCTCCCTATCCGGTACGTTTAGGACCTACACCTGCACCATGCACTATGAGCCGTGGCCGACTTCTCTCAGCATCGCTGGCGTTACGCTGGGGGCGCCGACAACGTTGTCGCACGAGCGCGCGGTGACGGTCGATCCATGGCGTCCGGGGGTGGTCATGTGACCGCGGTCTCGTCCTACATCGCGTACGCGCGGGCGCTCAACAGGCTGGGTTGGACGCCGGCCGAGTTTGTGGTGGCGGAGTCGTTTGCCGTGCGCCTGCGCGGCATGCTGGGACGGTGTCCGGTTGCCGCCAACGGTCTGCCGCTCGTCATGGCGTTTCCACGCTGCTCTTCGGTCCATACGTGTTTTATGGCCTATCCCATCGACATCGCCTTCATCGATCGCGACGGCAATATCCTCGCGCGCTACGAAAGCGTTCGTCCTTGGCGCACGTGCTCCTGCCCCGGCGCCTGGGCCGTACTAGAGCGTCCTTCAATCATTGTTTCGATCCCTGCTCTCCAACGCGTGCCGGCTTAAGAATTGGCGACAGCGGACTTTCGTCATACGAAATTGGGTAAGATGGAGGAGAAGATGCATGGATGTTGAGATCCATCCCAACGCTAAAAAGCACCTGACGGAAAAGCAGGTGCTTAGCGCTTGGCTTGCGGTTACTGAGTGCATTCGTCGCGAGTCGAAGGACGAGCCGCCGAGATGGCTTGCGATTGGATGGCTCCCAGACGGACGAAGCGTGGAGCTTGTCGCGGTCGAGCTTGTCCGTGGGTGGCTTATCATTCATGCCTTGTCTCCAGTCCAGAAGAAATTTTGGCAGGAGATTGAACAGGCTCGGCAAAGGGGTCGATGATGGGCAAGACGTATACGGCCGCTAATGGTCAGGTTGTAACGGATGAAATGATTGACGCGTGGTGCGAGTCGTACGAGCGCGGAGAGTTTCCGGATGGCGAACACACCGTTGGTGGGATCGTGCATGGACGGCCCCCACTCTCAGGTGAGGGGACGGCAACGCTGTCAGTCAAGATTCCTCTGGGAATGAAGGAGGCCATTCGTCGACGGGCGGCTGCCGAGGGGATGACGCCAAGTGAGTTTGCCCGTGCGGCTCTGAGCGAAAAACTTCTTGCTGCCGGCTGATGTCTCTGACGTGCCGATTTATAGAACCGAGGCTGTGCTCAAAAACTTTTTTAAAATTCTCGGTTGACCGGAACGCGTCCTTGGTTATACTAATCAAGCCTTGAAACAAGGCACACCTCAAATGGCTGGGTAGCTCAGTTGGTAGAGCAGAGGACTGAAAATCCTCGTGTCAGGGGTTCGATTCCCTTCCCCGCCACCTTGAATTGACTAGGACCTCTGCAAAGGGGTCCTTTTCTTTTATGTAGGGTTCTGCGGAAAATGCGCCCCATTATTGAGCGATAGAACGGGACACACTTTCCGGTGCCTGCCTCCGGCGCGCGTACACACCTCGTCGCACCATTCCGAGCCCGCCCGCCCCAGACATTCCTCCCACTTTCGCGTCACTTTACAGACCGTTCGGTCGCCTGTCCGCACACGCGGGTATACTCAAAACGATACTTATCCTATGCAATACGATGCGGGTTCGACCTGCATGATCCGAAGGGGGCAGTGATGGAGAGGATACTCGGCGTTAATCTCTCTGGCTGGTTTATTCCCGAGCCTTGGGTGACCCCGTCGCTGTATGCGGCGACCGGTGCATCCAACGCGGCCGAGCTACAGGAGGCCATGGGTACCGCCGCCTATAACGAGCGCATGCGCCGCCATTACGAGACGTTTGTGAGCGAGGACGATTTTCGTCGCATGGCGCAGATCGGTCTCAATGCCGTGCGTCTGCCGGTGCCTTGGTATGCCTTTGGCTCACAGGAGTCCGATGCCTCCTACATATCGGTTGTCGATTACATCGACCGCGCGATTGAGTGGGCTGCCAAGTACGACATCCGCGTGCTGCTCGATCTGGCAACCGTGCCCGGTGGCCAGGGCGATTCCAACGATTCGCCCACCACGCCGGAGGCTGTTGCCGAGTGGCATTCGTCCACTAACGGCCGCCATGTCGCACTCGACGTGCTCGAGCGCTTGGCCGATCGCTATGGCGAGGCCGAGAGCCTGCTGGGCATTGAGCTGCTGGACACGCCGCAGATGAGCGTTCGCAAGAGCCTCTTCACCATGACGGATGGCATTCCCGCTCATTACCTGCGCAATTTCTATCGCGATGCCTACGAGCTCGTCCGTTCGTATATGCCCGAGGATAAGATCGTCGTCTTCTCGTCGTCGGGGCATCCCAGCGAGTGGAAGCATTTTATGCGCGGCGCCAAGTACAAGAACGTCTACATGGACCTTCACCTGTACCATTACCGCGACGAGTATGCGCTCGACATCACGAGCCCCCGCGGGCTGACGACGGCGATTTCGCGTAACAAGCGCGAGCTTAAAGAAGCGATTTCGACTGGGTTCCCCGTGCTGGTGGGCGAATGGTCGGGCGCGGCGATCTTTGCCAACTCGTCGGTTACGCCCGAGGGCCGCAACGCCTACGAGCGCGTGTTTATCGCCAACCAGCTGGCTTCGTTTGCGCCGGCTGCCGGTTGGTTCTTCCAAACGTGGAAGACCGAGAAGCGCATTGCAGCATGGGACGCCCGCGCGGCGCTCGGTACGCTCGAGCGCGGCATGATTGAATAGGTTGATATGACGCAAAACAGCGCCCATACGGGCAAACTCTATGTGGTCGGCACGCCCATCGGCAACCTGGGTGACCTGTCCCCGCGCGTTGGCGAGGCCTTTGCCGCTGCCGATGTCATCTGCTGCGAAGACACGCGTGTGACGTCAAAGCTGCTGATGCACCTGGGCATTTCCAAGCCGCTTGTCCGTTGCGACGAGAATGTGATCGCTAGCCGCGCTGCCGGCCTGGTCGACCGTCTGCTGGCGGGGGAGACCCTCGCCTTTGCCTCGGACGCCGGCATGCCGAGCGTGTCCGATCCCGGCCAGGCGCTGGTCGAGGCGGCGCGTGAGGCCGATGTGCCCGTCGAAGTTATTCCCGGGCCTTCTGCTTGCGTCACGGCGCTCGTTTCGTCCGGTATTCCCTGCGAGCATTTTTTCTTCGAGGGCTTTTTGGGCCGAAAGCACGGCGACCGCGTGCGCCGTTTGCAGCGCCTTGCCGTGGTGCCCGGCGCACTCATCTTCTACGAGTCTCCACATCGCATCGTGGCGACGCTCGAGGCCGTGACGGAGGTCTTTCCCCAGCGTGAGGTTGCCGTCTGCCGCGAACTCACCAAGCTGCACGAGGAGGTCTTGCGCGGGCCCGCTGCCCAGCTTGCCGAGGAGCTGCGTGCTCGCGGCGAGGTAAAGGGCGAGATCGCGCTGGTCATCGCGCCGCCGAGCGAGGATGAGGAGGTCGGTATCGTGCCGGTCGGCGCTGCGGCAGCGGATCCCGACGAGGCCCTGCGCGAGGATATCCGCGCCGCGCTCGAGGAGGGGGAGCCCGCGTCTGCGGTGGCCAAGCGCCTGTCTCAGAAGTATTCGCGCCGCAAGCGCGATGTCTATGCCATGGTGCTCGATATGCAATAGATGGAGGATATCCAGCCCTTGCGCTAGAATCATCCTCTGTATGCAACGTTTTTCTGGAGGACAAACCCCATGGATCAAAGCAAGCCTTCGTTCTTTATCACGACGCCCATCTACTACGTCAACGCCGATCCGCACCTGGGCACGGCTTATTCCACCATCATCGCCGACGTTCAGGCTCGCTATCGCCGTTCCGCCGGCTATAACGTCAAGTTCCTGACCGGCATGGACGAGCACGGCGAGAAGGTCGCCGAGGCCGCAGCCAAGCATGGCATGACGCCGCAGGAGTGGACCGATAGCCAGGCCCCGCACTTCAAGGAGCTTTGGAGCAAGCTCGAGATTTCCAACGACGACTTCATCCGCACCACCGAGCCGCGCCAACATCATGCCGTGCAGTACCTGTGGGAGCGCATGAAGGAGTCCGGCTACCTGTATAAGGGCAGCTACGACGGCTGGTATTGCGTGCCTGACGAGACCTACTTCACCGATACGCAGGTCCAGAAGGGCGACGAGGAGTACGGCAGCGTCGGTCAGCACCTGTGCCCCGACTGCCACCGTCCGCTTGAGCGCGTGCAGGAGGAGTCCTACTTCTTTAAGCTTTCCGCCTTCCAGGACAAGTTGCTCAAGCTCTATGACGAGCACCCCGACTTTGTCGAGCCTGCGTTCCGCATGAACGAGGTTCGCAGCTTTGTCGAGGGCGGCCTTAACGACCTTTCCGTGAGCCGTACGAGCTTTGACTGGGGCATTCAGGTCCCGTTTGACGAGGGCCACGTGACCTACGTGTGGTTCGATGCGCTGCTCAACTATATGACGGCCGTCGGCTACGGTGTCGACACCGACGAGGCCCGTGCCGAGCTGGCCTATCGCTGGCCCGCGCAGTTCCATATCGTGGGTAAGGACATCATCCGCTTCCACTGCGTCATTTGGCCCGCCATGCTCATGGCCATCGGCGAGGCCCTGCCCGAGCACGTCTTTGCCCACGGCTTCCTGACCGTGCGCAATGCCGAGACTGGCAAGGCCGAGAAGATGTCCAAGAGCCGCGGCAACGCCATCGCTCCGCGGGACGTTATCGACATGCTGGGCGTTGAGGGCTATCGCTACTACTTTATGACCGACGTCGTCCCCGGCACCGACGGTGCCATCAGCTTTGACCGCATGGAGCAGGTCTACAACGCCGATCTGGCCAACAGCTGGGGCAACCTCATCTCGCGTTCGCTCAACATGAGCGGCAAGTATTTTGACGGTTGCGCGCCCGCCAAGCCCGCATCGTTCGATGCGTTCGACAACCCGCTGGCAAAGATTGCCGACGGTTTGGTCGAGCGCTACATGGCCAAGATGGACGTGCTCGATTACGGTGGAGCCAAGGACGAGGTCATGGAGCTCATCCACGCCGCCAACCACTACATCGAGGACTCCGAGCCTTGGGCACTTGCCAAGGACGAGGCCAAGGCTGACGAGCTGGCGTTTGTGATCTACAACCTGCTCGAGGCCATCCGCATTGCCGCTCACCTGCTGATGCCGCTCATGCCCCAGACTTCTGCCGAGGCTCTGCGCCGCCTGTCCTGCGAGGACGAGGCCGCGAGCGACGACCTCAAGGGCATTTGCGCTTGGGGCTTGCTTGCTGGTGGTCAGCCCGTCGAGAAGGGCGATCCGCTGTTCCCGCGTCTGGCGTAGAGACCGCGCGAGCGCCATATCGGCAATTTGCTGTTTAGCTGTAAGGGCATGGCCGCCACGGTCCATGCCCTTTTGTTTCAAGACGCCGCCATCATGCTAAGGAGACAACCATGACAACTTCGCCTTTGGCAAACCCCACGGCCACCAGGGAGCTGCTGGAGGAGTTTGGCCTTGCGACCAAGCATCGCCTGGGCCAGAACTTTCTAATCGACAATCATGTGATCGAGCGTATCTGCGAGCTTGCCGAGCTTGCAGGTGACGAGCGCGTACTCGAGGTGGGTCCGGGTTGTGGAACGTTGACACTTGCGTTGCTGCAGGAAGCGACGTGCGTTACGTCCATTGAGGCCGATCCCGAGCTTGAGCCGGTGCTCGATGCCCACGCCGCCGACTATGCCAACTTCCGCTTTATCATGGGCGACGCGCTCAAGGTGGGCCCGGAGCAGATTGAGCAGGCCGCCGGCGGTGAGCCGACGGTGTTTGTCGCGAACCTGCCCTATAACGTGGCGGCGACGATCATCCTGCAGTTCTTCCAGACGATGCCGGCGCTCAAGCGCGCCGTCGTCATGGTGCAAAAGGAGGTTGCCGATCGCATTGCCGCAGTGCCGGGCAACAAGACCTATGGCGGCTATACGGCAAAGCTTGGCCTGTATGCGCAGGTAACGGGTCGCTTTGAGGTGCCGCCGCGTTGCTTTATGCCGGCGCCACACGTGGACTCGGCCGTCGTGCGTATCGACCGTGTTGACGGTGTGGTGCCCGAAGGGCTCGATCGCGAATTTGTGGCCCGCGTGATTGATGCTGCATTTGCCCAGCGTCGCAAGACCATCCGCAATTCCATGAGCGCCAACGGTTTTGCCAAGGACGTGCTCGATGCCGCCTTTGAGGCTTGCGGTATCGCACCCACCACGCGCGCCGAGACGCTCGGCGTCGCCGACTTTGTGTGCCTGGCTCGGGAGCTTTCCCATGACGCTTAATGCCGAACGCGTGACGTTTACCAAGAAAAAGAAGACGGTTGCTTGTCCCGTGCCCTTGGCACCGCTTGCCGACACACATGCGCATCTGCTTTCGTTCTGGGGCAAGGATGTGCCCGAGACACTCGTGCGTGCCAAGGCGGCAGGCATCGACCTGTTGGTGACGGTCTTCGACCCCATCGCCGACAAGCGCAGCGTGACGGACTATAGCGACTGGCTGACGCGCGAAATTCTGCCGATGCAGGATATCCCGCAGATCAAGTATCTTGCCGGCGTGCATCCGTATGGCGCGCCGGACTATACCGACGACATTCACGCGCAGGTTGTTGCTGCGCTTGATGACCCTTTGTGTGCCGGTATTGGCGAAATCGGTCTGGACTACCACATGGATTACGACGACGACATCACGCCGGCGCCCCACAGCGTGCAGATTGATTGCATGGCGCGCCAGCTCGAGCTTGCCGTGTGTCGTAACGTGCCGGTGGAGCTGCATCTGCGTCACGAGGACATGGACCAGGAGCGTACCTCGCACGTGGACGCCTACAACGTGCTGCGCGAGGTGGGTGTGCCTCAGGCCGGTTGCGTGCTGCACTGCTTTGGCGAGGACCGCGCCACGATGGAGCGCTTTGTGGAGCTGGGCTGCTATATCGCCTATGGTGGTGCGGCCACCTTTAAGCGCAACGACGACGTGCGCGAGGCATTTGCGGCAACCCCACTCGATCGAATTTTGTTCGAGACGGATTGCCCGTATATGGCTCCGGAGCCCATCCGCGGTCTTGAATGCGAGCCCGCAATGATCTCCATTACGGCAAACGCGCTGGTTAACGACCGTGTCGATCGCACTGGTGAGGACGCCGAAACAATCGCGCATGCCGCTTGGGAAAATGCCTGCAAACTTTTTCAAAAATAGTTCTTGCGTTCGCGGTGGCGCTCCGTTATTCTAATTCCTGCACGCGGGCGTGGCGGAATTGGCAGACGCGTACGGTTCAGGTCCGTATGGGGGCAACCCCATGAAGGTTCAAGTCCTTTCGCCCGCACCATTGATTGAAAGAGCTCCCAGCAATGGGAGCTTTTTTATTAGGCTCTGTTAGACCAGAATTGACATCATGCCCAGTCATCTTTACTAATTGCAAAATATTCGCCCCTTTGCTGGATTAAAACCGGCAAAGGGGCGATACGCTCAGACTCGAACAAGTTAATCGTTAGGACTCTGTCGTCTCATCCCACTCGTCATCCGCATGCAAGATGGCATCAAGTTCGTTTTCGATATCGGAAACGCCAATATAGGCCTTTGCGATATTCTCCCGTGCATTTCGCACCTTTAAGGCAATCTCCTTCTGCTTCTCTATGGGAGGGTAATAGACGAGCACCTTCCCAAAGTCAGAAGACTGCGTTCTCCTTCGATTGCTGTGGCCGGTGTTGATGGCGCGGAATGCCTTTTGGAAGCGGCGGCTTCTCAAGAGTATCGACAGGAACTCCGGATCGATGACGTTTGGGTCTTTGACCCGCAAGATCGGATATTCTTGCGTTACGAGGGCATGATCGAATTCCTCGGTGACGAAGCATACGACACCCTTCCATAGGTCGATTCCAGAGTAGACGATGTCGGAGGTTCTTACTTCAAACCAGTCGCTGCTTGAGTCGTAGAAATACATCCCTCGCCATTCGGGAGGGTTGTTTCCGACACCCGGTTCCCTAAGCCTTGCAACACCAGTTTGGGAAAGAGTTAAGACCTTGTACTCCTTCATCGGCTCTTCCCCGAAGTCCACGTTCCTTCTCATCCGCTTCACAAGGTTCATCATGGGAGCAGATGACCAGCCCTGCGGCACGTAATCGCCCTTATGGGCCACGTAGACATGGTATTTCGGATCCACCCTATGACTCGAATGGCTTCTCCATACTGACGAAGCCCTCTCGACGACGCATCTCGGATCGGAAACCGCCCCGTTTTCTTCCCAGACATTCCACTCTCCCAATATCGAGCCAGTCTGATCGTTTGAAAGATAACCGTTCTCGTCGGCGACATAGAGGTCGTTTCGAGGATCAGGGCGACCAGATGGTGTGTATCCGATATGGGATGCCTCTCCAAAAAAGATGTTATAGTCCAGCCCGCTGTCCATGAGGGCGGCCGCAATATCTCCTTCACATGCTTCCAGTCGATTGTTCAATCTAGCCGATTCCAGGTCGGAAAACTTTTCAAAAATCAATATCGAAGTCTTGTTCGTAGCTCCTGACCTGCGAAAAGCGAAGTCTGGAAGGGAGATCACGGACAGTATCCTCCCCGATTTAAAGAGCCATTCACGAAGGGCCGGACAATTTGATTGAGACCCGCTGTTGTTGAGAACACCATCGGGCAGGACCATACCGAGCCTGCCGCCCGGCTTGAGCCAGGAAACGCTTTTCTCCAGGATGATTTGCTCTGACTGTATTGAGTGCTTTCCGCGGCCCAGGACGTAGTCATCCAGGCTTGCGCCGTCAAGCTGATCTTCATCTCCATCTGCGACCTTGGTTCCGAAGGGCGGATTACCCACGATCAGGTCGAACTGACGATCCTTCTGGAGTTTCGGCTTGCTCAGGTTCGGGCTGAGGCAGCTCTTGTCGGCCTCGATATTCGTGTGTCCATCGTGGTGCAGAAGCAAGCTGATTTTGCAGATTCTAGCCAGAGTCGGGTGAATTTCGATTCCGTAAACGTTCTGCGCGGCAAAATCTGATTTGATTCTCGCGAGGTTCCCCTGTCCGGCAAAGCCCGCATCGGTATCGTTCCATACCTGAAGGAGAGTTTCGAGCAAAAAGCCTCCCGAGCCACAAGTCGGATCTAGAACGTAATCTTCGCTCGTGGGATTGAGCATCCCGACTGTGAACCTCGCTATCTGTCTCATGGTGAAATACTGTCCGAGGCTTCCGCGGAAGACCGATCCGAAGAAATCCTCGAAGGCCGTTCCGATGACGTCAGAATCTGTATCGATGAACGAAATCTCCTGAATGACGCGAACGACCTGAGCGACCTTGCTGTCTGGAAGATCGATTTTTTCATCACGCGGGAAAATGGCCTGATCTTGCTCTTTGGCGTCGCTGAATAGCTTGTGGACCCTCGTGGCGATAGCCGAGTCGGGCTCGTTGATGCCCGCTTGGAACGAGCGGGGGTGGCCGTTTCGCGTGTAGCGCTCGTCGCGGACTTTGGCGAACATCAGCTTGCTCCACTCATCGAAAGCCGATAGCGGATCGCGTTTTCCTCCAGCCCAAATGATGGAGTGCGCGCGCCTGATGGCGATGCTGATATCAAAGGCGCTCGCCGGCTTAATATCCATTTCCGTGCCCGCGTGAAACGGATACACCATATCCTGAGAGTAGTTCCTCGGAAGAAGTTCTCTATCGCCCAGCTTATTTCTCCTGCGCTCCCTAGCGCCGAAGCCCTCGAGCTGCCAGACGCACGACTCGTCGCCGTAGTCCTTCATGGAGTATTTTGCACCCAGCGCGATACCGTTGGCGAAGGCCTGCGCTTCCCCTTCCGCCTTTTCAGCCGGAGTCGCACCCTCTTTTTTGTTCTCGACGACTAACCAGGGCTTCGTGCATCTGTCGTCTTCGTAGAGCACGATATCCGCGAAATCGTTGTGCGAGCCCTCCACCTCGGTATCGATCTTTCGCGAATCATAGCCTTTCGACAGGACCAGAAACGCAATGGTGTCGGCCCTGACTTTTTCTTCGGGATCGCCGATCTGATAGCTTTTCGTCCTGCGGAAGGAATACTTTATCTGAGTGCCGTCCAGCGAGAAGAGCCCGCGCATGATTGCAGTTTTCGATAGCTCCGACAATCCGAGCGAAGAGGCCAGTGTCAGCTGCGTTTCAAGTTGATTTGCCAACTATCTCACCGTTTTTCCGTCAGATGCCGGTGTCTTGACCTTCATCTCGAACGGCATCCCGCCCTCGCGGACGAGCGCCTTGAGGAACGCATTGACGGCGGTGGACATGGACAGGCCGAGCTCGTCAAGGATGACTGTGGCCTCTTTTTTGACCTCCGGTTCGATACGAATCGTCGTGGCCGGTATGTTCGACGGCATGGTTGTACCTTTCCTCGTATATCACGGTGCAACCATTTTATCGTCTCTATGCGGCGGATGCGACCCAGTAGTCCATATAGGGCGGCAATACGTTGAACATGTCGCGGATGCGGGTCGCGCAGGTGCCGTTGGCGAGCTGACGGGCGACCGTGGACTCCGCGGTGCGGGAGTCGGTCGCCATGAAGGTGCGGCACCAGCGGAACCAGTCGAGGTAGGCGGCGAGGTGCTTGGTGGACACGCCCTTGAAGCGTGCCATGAACGATTCGAGGAGCGAATGGACGGTATTGATGCGGTTGATGGTGCCCTCCGAGCGGTCCTTGGAGTCATAGGACTCATGCGAGGCGACCTTCAGGTCGTGCAACACGTCGATGTATGCGGTCGCCTTGTCCGTGGCGACGACCGCGCCCGCGCCGATGCGGTCGCGAAGGGCCTCAGCCGCACGCTTGCGCGAGACCACGCCGCGCCCCGAGACCTCGAAGAAGGTGGCGTTCGTGTCGCTGATACCCGTCATGACGCAGATCTGCTCGCGGGAGAGGCCGCGCTTGTGGACCTGCTTGCCGCGGTGGCGAGCCTTTCTCGGCAGAGTGAAGGAGCCCTTTGAATGGTTGCCCTTGAAGGACTCGGGGAAGTATGTTTCGTCGAGTTCGCAGGCCTGCCCCTGCCCCACATGGAACGTGGGCGAATATTCCTTCAGGCACTCGATGAGCCTGTGGCGCATGGTGTAGGCGGTCTTGAGGCAGACACCGCAGCGGCCGGCGCACTCGCGGAGAGGGAGCATGAGGACGAAGCACTCGGCATAGGCCATCCAGGTCTCGCGGGGCAGCTTGCTCGTGCCGAGGATCCGGTCGGTGGAGCCTGAAAACGTCCTGCCGCAGTCGCGGCAGAGGTAGCGCTGCTCACCGTTCCTGGACTTGCCCTTTTTAACGATAGCGACCGAACCGCAACGTGGGCAACGCTGGATTTCGTAGCTAGTTCCCGCTGCATCGTCGAACATGGCGGCACGGATGACGTCGCGTACCGACTCGATTGCGCGGCGGCGCTCGGACTTGCTGAGCTTCGCCATGTTCTTCTTGAGGGTGATGACCAGATCCTCGGCGTTCATACCTGTTCCAATGCCGTGGTTAACAATTATATTATACCACGGTGACATCACCTATATGTCAATTATGGTCTAACAGAGCCTTTTATTATGGGCCCATCGCAGGGACTTGAACCTGCGAAGGAGCGAGCGTCAAGAAAACGCGGAGCGTTTTTAGCGAGCTGGCGAGTCCGCCGGCAGGCGGGCGAAGCCGGTGCGGATCCGCGAAGCGGATACGCGGACGTCCTTTCGCCCGCACCATGGATTGAAAGAGCTCCCAGCAATGGGAGCTTTTTTGTTATGCACGATCTCCTTGGACGGGTATCCTAATGCCAACGTGTGCCTATCAGAGGAGAGACCATGCTGTTTTCCGGTATCATCGCCGCCCTTACCAGCCTTTTGATTCCCATCATCATCCTGTTGTTGCTGCTCCCCAACGCCTGCTACGTCGTTGAGCAGCAGCACGCTGTGATCATCGAGCGCTTGGGTAAGTTCAATCGTATCGTCAACGCGGGCTTCCACGTGAAGGTGCCCGTGATTGACTGCAAGGCCGCCACGGTGAGTCTGCGCACCATGAAAAATGGTTTTGGCATCGACGTTAAGACCCAGGACAACGTGACCATTGGCCTTGAGGTCTCCGCTCAGTACCACGTGAGCTATGACATGGGCGCCGGCCCGGCAGATTCGGGCATCTACAAGAGCTACTATATGCTGCAGGAGCCCGTCGACCAGATGCGCGACTTCATCACCGACGCCCTGCGCTCCTCCATCCCCGTCTACACACTCGATGAGGTCTTTGCCAAGAAGGATGACATCGCCAAGGATGTCAACGCTACCGTTTCCGAGCAGATGGCCGCCTACGGCTTCACCCTCGTGTCGACGCTCATCACTAAAATCGCACTGCCGACCGAGGTCGAGAACTCCATGAACGACATCAACGCCGCCCAGCGCAAGCGCGCTGCGGCACAGGAGCTCGCCGAGGCCGACCGCATCAAGCGCGTCACCGAGGCAACCGCCGAGGCCGAGGCTATGGAAAAGGCGGGCGAGGGCATCGCCAACCAGCGCAAGGCCATCGCGCTGGGTATCAAAGATTCGCTCGAGATCATCCAGGAGACGGGTGTCGGCAATGACGAGGCCAACCAACTGTTCATGTTTACGCAGTGGTCCGAGATGATGACGGAGTTCGCTCGCACGGGTAAAACCTCGACGGTCGTGCTGCCGAGCGACTTTTCGCAGTCGGCCTCGATGTTCGAGCAGATGCTGGCCGCCGGCAAAGTTCAAAACGATTCGAAGGAGTAGGCGCGCGTGAAATACACCGTCGTTTGCGTCGGTAAGCTCAAGGAGCGCTTTTGGAAGGACGCGTGCGCTGAGTACACCAAGCGCCTAGGTGCCTATGCCAAGGTGGATATCCGCGAGGTGGCCGATATCGACCCGGCTAAGGCGGGCGGCGTGGATGCCGCGCGCGACAAGGAGGGGGCGGCGATTCTTGCCGCCTTGCCGTCTCGAGCGCATGTGATCCTGCTGGCTATCGAGGGCAAGGAGCGCTCGAGCGAGGAGTTTTCGGCGAGGCTCGACGATCTTATGCTGCGAGGCAGCAGCGACATTGCCTTTGTAATCGGCGGTTCGGACGGCGTGAGTGACGACGTGCGCGCACGAGCCGACGAGATGCTCAGCTTTGGACGCATTACCTTGCCGCATAACCTGGCGCGTGTGGTGCTGCTGGAGCAGATTTACCGTGCCTGCAAGATCAGTCGTGGCGAGCCGTATCACAAATAGGTCGGCAATACGAAACAATGGCGTGGGACAATACCTTTCGTTTTGAGGAATGTGTCTGAAAGGACTATGCGATATGAAGATTGGATTTGTCGGTTTTGGCAATATGGCGAGCGCTATGGCCGATGGCTGGATCGCTGCCGGTGTAGCTGCGAGCGACATGTGCGCCTGCGCGGGTCGCTACGACGCACTGGTTGAGCGCTGCGAGGCGCGCGGCATGGTCGCCTGCCACGATGCCGCCGAGGTTGTCGCCGCATCCGATATCGTGGTCGCTGCGGTCAAACCGTACATGATCGAGAAGGTATTCGCCCCGCTCAAGGATGCTCTTGCCAAAAAGGTCGTTCTGTCGGTTGCCTGGACTTGGGACAGTGCCAAGTGGGAGCAGGTCCTGCCGGGCGTCGCGCACATCTCGACGGTGCCCAACACGCCGGTTTCGGTGGGAGAGGGCGTTATCGCCTGCGAGAAGTCCTCTACGCTCAACAGCGAGCAGCGTGCTGTGGTGCTCGACCTGCTCGGTAAGCTTGGCGCTGTCGTCGAGCTCGACACAAGCCTGCTGTTTGTGGGCGGCACGGTGGGTGGTTGCGCTCCGGCGTTTGTCGCCATGGCAATCGAGGCCCTGGGCGATGCGGCGGTCAAGCACGGTATCCCGCGTGCGGATGCTTATCTCATTGTGAGCCAGATGGTGCTGGGTACGGCAAAGCTGCAGCTTGCAACTGGCCAGCATCCTGCGGAGATGAAGGATGCCGTGTGCTCGCCCGGCGGTGCCACCATCAAGGGCGTCGTTGCGCTCGAGGACGCCGGCATGCGCAGCGCCCTAGTCAAGGCAATCGACGCAACCCTCCAGTAAAACCGACCAAAAAGGGACAGGTTTATGTTGGCAGGTTTTTCCTGCGGTTTTGTCCTTTTAGCGAAAAGTGCCCCGCAACTGGCTCAATTCCAGTTGCGGGGCACTTGCGTTTGCCCAGATAAAACCGACCAAAATAAACCTGTCCCTTTTTGGCAGGTTAGTCCCAGAAGCTGTCTTCTTCGTCCTCGGACTTGGGGCCGCGGTCGACATACATCTTATGGGTGCGCTTCTCCATTACAAAGGCAATAATCGCAAACAGCAGGATGCCGCCGGCGAAAAGGATGGCAAAACCGGTGCGGGTGCCAAACAAAAAGGAAAAAACTGCGTCCATTGGGTGCCTTCTTGCGTAGTTGAGTTGGGTCGTAAACGCTCATAAGTATATACTTGCCCATACATGTACAAGGTTGCAACCTAAATGGAATGTATATCGCCGGAGGATCTAATGCTTGATATCAAGTTTGTTCGCGAGAACCCCGATGCCATCGATGTCGCCATGGCTAACCGCCAGACGTCTTGGGATCGCGAGAAGTTCTTTGAGCTCGACGACGAGCGTCGTGCCGTCATCACCGAGGTCGAGGAACTTCAAGCCACGCGCAATGCCGAGTCCAAGAAGATCGGCGCCCTGATGAAGGAGGGCAAGAAGGACGAGGCCGAGGCCGCCAAAGAGGCCGTGCGCGCCGTCAACGAGAAGATTGACGGTCTGGCCGAGCGCCGCACCGACCTCGAGCAGGAGCAGTACGACTTCATGGCTCACCTGCCCAACATTCCTTGCGAGGCCACGCCGTACGGCAAGGACGAGGACGAGAACATCGAGCGCCGTCGTTGGGGCACCCCGCGCGAGTTCGACTTCGACTTTAAGCCGCACTGGGATCTGGGCATCGACCTCGACATCCTTGACTTCGAGCGCGGCAACAAGCTCTCCGGCAGCCGCTTCACCGTTCTCGGTGGCGCCGGCGCCCGTCTTGAGCGCGCCCTCATCAACTTCTTCCTCGATACGCACACCAGCCGTGGCTTCAAGGAGTGGTGGCCGCCCATCGTCGTCAAGCGTCAGACCATGTTCGGCACGGGCCAGCTGCCCAAGTTCGAGGACGACGCCTATCACGTCTCGGGCGACAACTTCCTGATCCCCACCGCCGAGGTCGTGCTCACCAACCTGCACGCCGGTGAGGTCCTCGACGCCGATACCCTGCCGCGCCGCTACACCGCCTTCACCCCCTGCTTCCGCGAGGAGGCCGGCTCCGCTGGTCGCGATACCCGCGGCATCATTCGCCAGCACGAGTTCGACAAGGTCGAGATGGTCAAGTTTGCCAAGCCGGAGGAGTCCGACAAGGAGCTCGAGAGCATGACCGCCGAGGCCGAGTTCCTGCTGCAGCAGCTGGGTCTTCCGTATCGCGTGATTAGCCTGTGCACCGGCGACCTGGGCTTCTCTGCCCGTCAGACCTACGACGTCGAGGTCTGGCTGCCGAGCTACAACGCCTACAAGGAGATCAGCTCCTGCTCCAACTGCGGTGACTTCCAGGCCCGTCGCGCCAACATCAAGTATCGCGACCCCGAGAACTTCAAGGGTTCGCGCTATCTGCACACCCTCAACGGTTCCGGTCTGCCGGCTGGCCGTACCATGGCAGCCATTCTGGAGAACTACCAGAACGCTGACGGCACCATCACGATCCCCGAGGTTCTGCGTCCCTACATGGGCGGCCTCGAGAAGATCGAGCCGGTCGCGTAGATTGGCTGCATAAGCGATTTGCTAGGGCACTCCTTTTTGGGGTGCCCTTTTTGTGTGCGGCCATACCATGCTGTGCGGACAGCTCAATAGAAAACACACGAACAACTGTTCTGTATACAGCCATCTACCTGCTATGCTTTTGCTAAATAAGAGCGAGAGAAAGGGGACGCGATGGAGCTGTTTGATGAGCGGGTGGTTTTGTTTGAGAGCGACGAGGGCGGGGAGTACCTGCTTGTGACGTGTGAGCCGTCTGGCATGGGTGGCCTGGTGGTTCGACAGACGAGCGAGGGTCCGTTGACCCAATGGTGCTACGAGGAGTCGCCGCATGTGGTTGAGACGTTTGTGGCGCACGAGGGGCTTGTGGCCCTGGAGCATTTCTATGGGGTCCGGACATCTAACCAGGTTGCTCGCATGTTGAGTATCTCGTTTGCCGATTATGATTGTGCCCAGCGGGTGAGATCGCTCCTGAGGGAACTTGATGCTAAGTTTGACGTGATCGAAAAGCCAATCGATCGTACGGGGAACGACGGTATATGCGGAGCAGCATGACAAAACTGCGTTCCAAAAAAAAGTTTGAGATTGTGCTTGACTCCAATAAGCTAAAGTGGTTTTATATGTTTTGCGCTGCGGCGTTACCTCAGCTGGATAGAGGGTCTGACTACGAATCAGAACGTCATAGGTTCGAATCCTATACGCCGCACCATTTGAGATTAAAGCTCCCGGCAACGGGGGCTTTTCTTTTACGTAAACACCGCATGGATTCGAACCTCGGTCGAGGCGCGGGCGTAAAGCGGACGATTTCCTGTCGACTCGTGTAAGATTCCGAGTAGATGTCGCGACTAATTCGCGACCACTCCTTCTTCAAGCGACCGATCAGGGTGATACTTCGTGGCAGAGCGTCCGACATACAAGCTCAGGTTTCTCGATCCCAAAAAGCGCTTTCCGGCGATGCCCGAGCAGCCTGCGGGACGTTCATATGGCGTGGTCTGGAAACTCTTTGGCGAGGATCAGCATGAATCTTGCTATGTCGTCGAATTCGTTGGCAAAAGCCATGTGTCGCTTTTGGGCTACGTAAGCGTTTCGGGCGAGGTGTACAAGGTGGACCGCCCCGTTAGCGAGACTCCGCTGCCCAACGATCCCGACATGGAACTGGTCCTTGACGAGTCGGACTCCGGTATTGGTGAGATTGTGGTTCGGGGAGCCAACGGCACAATGCGCGCGTGCGCGCGAACCGTCGGCTCTCCCGAAGGCCCCATGCGCGAGCAGTCCGACCACGAGACATGGAATTCGACCCGCTCCCTTCCTTACGGCGAGTTCATGGCATCGATGTTCCTGCGCTACGTGATATTCGCTGACTCCGAAAATGCCATTGCGAGCACGGCGGACGCCGGCGGACTCGACGAGGGTATGCAAAATGTTATCGACAAGATCAAGCTCGTAAAGTTGCCCGAGCCGGTCGAGGTGTTTTTGGGCTTTAACACGGCACCGCTCCCTGATGCTATCGAGACGCTGCTTTACCGCGTTGACCATGCCGAGAATCCGAGCGGTATCGAGCGCTATGCCGCCGCCCTTATGAGTGAAATTGACTTGCCCCGCTTGCGCACCATCGCCGCTAAGTCCGAGATGAGCCTGGCTCGCATCGATCGCTCAAAGCTTTTCTATCTCAATTTTGATCGCAGCCTGCTGGACCAGGACGAGATTGACATGCTGCTTGCCATCGAGTGCCGTCTTAACCGTCTCTCCGGCATCCTTGAGCACATCGGGGCCGGATTGGTCCCTGCGGCATCCTCGCCGAGCCTTGAGGGCTGCGCGCTCTTTGATGCGTGGCATATCGCCAAGACGACCAACGATGTTCCCCGACTGCTCGATACGGCCTCGAGCGATAACCCGTGGGGCAAACCGGGTACGGTGGCTTGCCAGCCGGGCGGTGAGTGGGATGTGCGTACCCGCTTCGCGCGTATTGTCGAGGCACTTAACGTGGTCACGCGGCTCGACTATACCTATCGGGCAAACGTTGCCGAGGGGATCATGCTCGTTCGGTTTGGGCAGTCTGTCGTTGATGCTATGCCACAACGTGAATACGACGCTCAAGATGACGCCTGGCGCGAGTTGGACGAGGACACGCGCGCGATCTGGGCCGCGGAGCACGATGCGCGCATTGCGCTTACACTCACGGCGGCTTGCTTTGCTTCGGGTGCTCGCATCACGCGCTGCTACGTGCAGATTGCGGCTCCCGACGGCGAGCAGGGCGAGCGCGTTGTTGAAACGTATTCCTTTGGCCGTGCGGCTTATCTGGCCGATTGCGTTTCTGTCGCCAAGGATCTTGAGAGCATGGATATGGACGACATGCCCTGCAAGCATTTGCTCGAGGCATATGAGGCGGATGCGCCGGACATGATTGAGCCTGCAGAGGTTCACGCCCGACCACGCGATGACCATCGTCCATTGCCGCCTGCGCTTCGCGATTTACTGCTCGCTGATACGGCTGACGAGCTTGAGGTCATGGAGGAGGACAACGATCCGTATGTCGCCCGTGTCGTCGAGCTGCGCGAGCAATCCAAAGTTGACCGAGCCGGTGCTTTCGAGGGCTTTTCTCGCCTTGTCGAGGAGTTGGAAGCCAAGTGTACTGTTGCTGAGCTTTTGGCGACGGGCCCGGTGCAGACCCAGTTCTGCGACAACCAGCTGGTGCGCATGGTGCTGCCGGTGATGGAGGAGGACCGTTCCGTGCGAATCCTTCGCGCTCCCGATGCGCTGTATTTTGCCCAGCACGAGATTTGCAGCTTTTACGTCGAACAAGAGGACTTTGAGCGTGCGCTGCCCGAGGTGCGTCGTCTCTACGATTTGGCGCGCTCGTCCATGCAGTCTCACTTTGCCCTGATCAACGTGCTAGCACGCCTGGAGCGCTATGACGAGATTATCGAGGTGGCGCGCCACGGCCTGCGTATTGCCAGCGACCGGCCTTCGATCGGTTACCTGTTCTATCGCCTGGCATTCGCCTACTGGAACTGCGACCAGCTCGAGCTGGCGCTGGCATGCTACCGCCTGGTGCCGCGCGGCGAGGAGTCGGGCGGCAGCGCGCAGGAGGAAATGCAGGGCCTTATGAACGAGATGGGCGTCATCAAACCGCCCACATTTGAGGAGGCTGTCGAGACCATCCACAAGGCAGGTCTTGAGCTGCCACCGGTACCCGCCGTGACCAATCAGCTCGCGGATTCCGCCGTGCAACTCGTCGATAACGGCTTCTTTTTCTTGGCGCGCGGCTGCATCTATCAAATGTGGCGCACCATGGGCAACGATGAGCTCGGCTCCCTCAACCGCTCGCTGGGGTAGGCGAAGCTTGCAAGGAGGAGAGGCTGCTGGGCAATTTGAAAATCCCACTTGCCCATCCTCGACTGTTTGGTTACTATAGAACGGCTGTTACGGAGAGCTGACCGAGAGGCCGAAGGTGCTCGCCTGCTAAGCGAGTATGCCCCAAAAGGGCATCTGGGGTTCGAATCCCCAGCTCTCCGCCAGTATGACTTTAAAGAAGGGTTCCGAAAGGGACCCTTTTTTAGTTGATCCACGTTAGCTGGGGATTCGAACCTCAAAAAATGAGGCGCCCCGTTGGACGCCTCATTTGGTTCGATGTGATATCGCTCCGGCCTACACCTCGGGAGCCTTGGCTACGGTCTCGCTCTCGGCTGTGAGCGGGCGGTTGTCGATGCGGCGGCCCAGGCGGTCGAGCTTCACGAGCAGCCACTCGATGGGATTGGGCCCCGTTCCTTCCTCGTCGGCAACCAGGTCCATGACGGCAATCTTGGTGCCGTCCTGCTTAAGCGTAACGCTGCCCACCTTATCGCCAACATGCACCGTGCCCGAAAGGTCATCGTAGCTAACCTTTTCGGTCACTTCGCCGGCGAGTGAGAAGACCGTTGCCTGTGCGGCGGGGTCGGCGAGCGTGGCGTCGATCGTCTTGTCCGTCCAATCTGTCTGGCTAATGCGCGCCATGAGCGGGTTGCCGTTGGCGGTCTTCTCCTGCGTGTTGGCGATCGCGACCGTGACCTTGTGGCCGTAGTACCAGTTGGCAAGGGTGGCGGTATCGGTAAAGCGCTGGTCGGTGGTGGTGGAGTTCAAAATAACGGTGTAGATCTCGTCGCCGTCGCGGTTGTAGGCGCTCGTAAAGCAATAGCCTGCGTCGTCGGTGGTGCCGGTCTTGCCGCCAATGTTTCCGTCCTGACCGAGCAAAACGTTGTGCGTGTCCATGGAATGCGAATGGTCTGAGCCGTCGGCGCCCGTAACCTCGATCCAGGAGTCCTCGCTCGCCACGACCTCGCGGAACGTGTCGTTTTTCATAGCCTCCTGCATCATCAGTGCCACGTCATGTGCTGTTGAGTGCATGTCGCCGGCCCACTCATCAAAGTCCAGACCGTGTGGGTTCTCAAAGACCGTGCCGGTGCAGCCGAGCTTTTTGGCGCGCTCGTTCATGGCCTTCACAAAGGTTGCCTCGGCGTCTTTGGTCTTGGGGTCGATCTTTTTGCCCACGTACTCGGCAAGCACGATGGCGGCGTCGTTGCCCGAGGGGATCATCAGGCCGCGTAGTGCCTGCTCCACGGTGAGCTCGTCGCCTTCGAGCAGGCCGGCAGTCGAGTTGCCTACGGTGGCGGCAGCGTTGCTCACCGTGACCTTCTCGTCCATCTTGCAGTTTTCGACGGTCAGGATTGCGGTCATGACCTTGGTGATCGAGGCAATCTTGACCTGTTCATCGGCGCCGCGTCCATAGTAGACGGTGCCGTCCTTGCCCATAACAAGGGCACTGGTTGCCTCGATATCGGGCAGGTTTTCTGCCGTGATGCCGCGCGCATCGGCGGTTTTGCCGCAAACATTGTCGGTCGTGAGCACTTGGGCGCCGGCGACGGTGGGCACGCCAGCGGCAAGGGCGATAGCGCAGACAAAGCCGGCGGCAAGTTGGGCGGAGCGCTTTGCAAAAGAGGTGAGGGACTTCACAGATTTCGCTTTCGACGGGATGGTCTCTTCTGGCACTAGAGTATATCGTTTGCCGGCGGCGACGATCGCTGCGTGCGCGCATGGCCCGCATTCGTGCTCGAACGGGCGCAAGGGTGCTTAAGGTCGACTTAATCGCCCGCGCTTGTTGTGTGTTGCGGGCACTGCCTCGGGCATAATGGAGCGCGAGAGGAGCACGCATGAACGAGCGCATACTGGTAGTTGATGACGAGAAGGCCATCGCCGATCTGGTTGGTATCTACCTTACAAAGGAGGGCTTTGACGTCCAGATCGCCTACAGCGGGGCCGATGCGGCCAAGGCAATCCTGGAGCAAGAGTTTGACCTGGCACTGCTCGACGTCATGCTGCCCGATATCGATGGCTTTGAGCTGCTGCGTACCATCCGTGCCAGCCATACCTATCCCGTAATAATGTTGACGGCGCGCGATGCCCAGCAGGATAAAATCGAGGGCCTTTCGCTTGGCGCGGACGATTACGTGGTCAAACCGTTCCGCCCGCTGGAGCTCATCGCGCGCGTTCAGGCTCAGTTGCGCCGCTATACCAGCTACGGTAGCCGAGTGCAGGTGGCTGAGTCTCCGGTCATTCAGCTCGACGGCCTCGAGATCAACCGTGACGCTCGCTCCGTGACAGTGGACGGTGCGCCGGTGCGCCTCACGCCCATCGAGTATTCCATCTTGCTGTATCTGGCCGAGCATCGCGGCAGCGTAGTGCCCGTGGAGGACCTGTTCCGTGCGGTGTGGAACGAGGACTTTATGCCCGGCTCCAACAATACGGTGATGGTGCATATTCGCCACCTGCGCGAAAAGATTGGCGACGACGCCCAAAAACCGCGCTTTATCAAAAACGTCTGGGGCGTCGGCTACATCATCGAATAACGCTTTTCGCTTGTGAGGATCTTGATATGACAAAAGACGATAGGCAGGCGTTCGAGGTGCCCGATCGACTCTTTGAATACGTGAGGGCAGTCGTCGACAACCGCGCGCTCGCGACGGTACTGCTCTTTTTGTTGAGCCTGCTGCTGATCGGCATCGACAACATCGCCGGTATCTTGGCAGTTTTGCTTATCGGGTTTTTGCTGATCGATCGATTCGAGATCATGCGCCGTTGCGTGGTGATCGGCGGTGCCGCGTGGGTAATCACGCTGGCGATTGGCGCCATGGCTCTTGGCGGCATTGCCGAGCCGGTGTTCTTTGACGCCGGCTTTGTATTCAACATGCTTGGCTTTGTCCTGGCGCTTGCCGTGTGCGTCTTATTCTTTTGTGGCCGAGCGCTGTATTACCAAGGCTACGAGCAAGGGGAACAGCATGCCGACCGCGTGCTTGCGGCCCGTGTCCAGGACCGCCTGATCGATCATCCTGACGCCTGGGATAACATCGACGGCGACTTCCTGGAGGTCGAGGGTGCGCTCAACCGCGTGCGCGATTGCGAGCGTAAGGTGCAGCAGGCCCTACGCGACGAGTCGCATCGCAAGGACGACTTGGTCACATACCTGGCGCACGACCTGCGCACGCCGCTCGCCAGCGTGGTGGGCTACCTCTCGCTGTTGCAGGAGGCGCCCGACCTGCCGGTTGAGCAGCGCGCGCACTTTACGGGCGTGGCGCTCGACAAGGCGCACCGACTCGACACGCTTATTGAGGAGTTCTTTGATATCACGCGCTTTGACTTCCACGATATTGTGCTCACGCGCGGCTACGTCGACCTGGGATTGCTACTGGCGCAGGTGGCCGATGAGTTCTATCCCATCCTCAACGAGCAGCACAAAGATGTCCAAGTTGATGTGCGTGAGGACCTGACGGTGCTCGTAGATGGCGACAAGATGGCCCGCGTGTTTAACAACATCATGAAAAACGCCATCGCCTATAGCTACGAAGGATCGACCATCACGATTGAGGCTGGGCGCCAAAATAACGGTGGCGTGCGAATTCGCTTTATCAATCAGGGCGATCCGATTCCGGCAGCTAAGCTCAAGATGATCTTTAAGAAGTTCTATCGCCTGGACGCGGCACGCGCGACCAATCGCGGCGGCGCCGGCCTGGGTCTTGCCATCGCCAGGGAGATTGTCGCGGCGCACGGCGGCACCATTGCGTGCGAATCGACGCCCGAGCACACGGTGTTTACCATTACACTGCCCGCTGCATAGTCAAGGTTCCCTTACAAACACTTGACAATGCGCTCACGTGCGTATGAGCCGCGATTTCTACTATCGATACTGCTGAATTGATATCGATATGGAGGTATGCGGTATGACGGCTGCTGCGGCGATGGAGCCTACAGAGCTTGAGGAACTCATGGAGGCGCAGGCCGAGGCCGCGCACGAGCGCGAAGTTGGGGATGCGACTCGCCCCACGGCGCATGACCTTGCCGCCTCGCCGACGCGCATCGATGTTGAGGGTCTTGACCTGTTTTACGGCGACCATCATGCGCTCAAGGACGTGAACATCAAAATTCGCGATAAGCAGATCACCTCGTTCATCGGGCCTTCGGGCTGCGGAAAGTCGACGCTGCTGCGCTGCTTTAACCGTATGAACGACGATATCAAGGATTGCCGCATTGAAGGCAAGATTGCACTCGACGATCAGGATATCCTGGGCGATTACGATATCTGCCGCTTGCGCCAGCGCGTGGGTATGGTGTTCCAACGCCCCAATCCGTTTCCCATGAGCATCTACGACAACGTCGCCTACGGTCCTCGCGGTATGGGAGTGCGCGACCGCGTCGTGCTCGACGAGCTGGTCGAGGACTCCCTGCGACGCGCTGCCCTGTGGGACGAGGTCAAGGACAAGCTCAAGGAATCGGGTCTGGGTCTTTCGGGCGGCCAGCAGCAGCGTCTGTGCATCGCCCGTGCGCTGGCCGTGCAGCCTGACATTCTGTTGATGGACGAGCCGACCTCGGCGCTCGACCCCGTATCGACGCTGGTGGTGGAGCAGCTGGCCTGCGAGCTCAAGGAGACCTGCTCGCTGGTGGTCGTTACGCACAACATGCAGCAGGCTGCGCGCATCTCCGACTCGGTCGCGTTCTTTTTGCTGGGCGAGCTGGTGGAGCATGCGCCCACCGCTCAGCTCTTCAAAAACCCGACCGATTCGCGCACGGCGGATTATTTGACGGGCCGTTTTGGCTGATACCATCTAGTGCAGGCGCCTTTAGGGTTAAGATGCGGTCATGCCGGCCGCAGAGGGGTTCAACATGATCTATTACGTCGAGGACGATGACAACATCAGGGATTTGACGGTCTACGCGCTGCGCAAGCAGGGAATCGAGGCCGAGGGCTTTTCGTGCGATGGCGAGTTTAAGGCCGCCGTGGCGCGACGGGTGCCCGATGCTGTGCTGCTCGACATCATGCTGCCGGAAATCGACGGGCTCGAGATCCTCCATATGCTGCGCGAGAACCCGGCGACCAAGCATCTGCCCGTGATGATGCTCACGGCCAAGGGCACCGAGTTCGACACGGTGAGCGGCCTCGATGCCGGCGCTGACGACTATCTGGCCAAGCCTTTCGGCATGATGGAGCTGATTTCCAGGATAAAGGCTCTCATGAGAAGAACGGCGGCTAACGGTAAAAACGATGAATATACAGCGGACGGATTATATGTATGCCCATCAAAGCATATTGTAAAGGCAAACGGAAAAGAAGTAGTTTTGACGTATAAGGAATTTGAACTTCTGTGCCTGTTAATATCCAACAAGGGAACTGTATTTAACAGAGATCAGATATTACAAAGAATATGGGGATTTGAGTTTGACGGTGAGAACAGAACAGTTGACGTTCACATCCGTACATTGAGAACAAAGCTTGGCGAGTGCGGAGCTCTTATAGAAACGGTAAGGGGCATAGGATATAAAATAGGAGGATAAACCATGACAAAAAGAATACTGCGCAGTATTATATTTGCTTCCATTGTAACCGGGCTTACCTGCATAGTATTTATAATGGGTATTTTA
>CAJMNK010000003.1 GCA_905214905.1 uncultured bacterium
GCAGCGTCGGCAGGTCCGCCGTTCGTTAGAACGGCGGAACTAAATCAACTTGAAGCCCTTGCGCTTGCCCACGGAGAGGGTGTCGCCCAGCTTGAGGGCGCTCGGATCGATGTTGTAGCTCTTGGAAGCCACAGCCTTGCCGTTGATCTTGACGCCGCCGCCGTCGATGTCGCGGCGGGCCTGACCGGCGCTGGCCGAAAGGCCCAGGTCCTTGAGCAGGCCAGCGAGGTAAATCTGGCCCTCGTCGTTGACGGTCAGCTCAACGTGCTTCTCGGGGAAGTCGGCAAGCTGGCCCTCCTTGAACACACGGTCGAACTCGGCCTGAGCCTCGTCGCCGGCGCCGGCACCGTGGTAGGTGTCGCACAGGTCGCGGCCTAGAGCGCGCTTGAGCTCGTAGGGGTCGGCGGAGCCATCGGCCAGGGCGGCATCGATCTTGTCGACCTCGGCCGGGGCGAGCGAGCTGGCCAGACGATAGTACTTGCCGATCATCTCGTCGGGGATGGACATGGTCTTGCCGAACATATCCTTGGGAGCGTCGGTCAGGCCGATGTAGTTGCCATAGGACTTGGACATCTTGCGCACGCCGTCGGTGCCCTCGAGCAGCGGCATGGTAAGCGCAATCTGCGGCTCCATGCCCATCTTCTCCATGAGCTCGCGGCCGGCGAGCAGGTTGAAGAGCTGGTCGGTGCCGCCCATCTCGACGTCGGCCTTGATCTGAACGGAGTCGAAGGCCTGCATCACGGGGTACAGAAACTCGTGCAGGGCAATCGGCGTCTGGGACTGGTAGCGCTTGGTAAAGTCGTCGCGCTCAAGGATGCGGGCGACGGTGAACTTGGAGCACACCTGCAGCAGGCCGGCCAGGTCCATCGAAAGGATCCAGTCGCCGTTGTGCACGATGGTGGTCTTCTCGGGGTCCAGGATCTTCATGGCCTGGCTCACGTAGGTCTCGGCGTTGGCCTCGATCTGCTCCTGCGAAAGCTGCGGGCGGGTGGAGTTCTTGCCCGAGGGGTCGCCGATCAGCGCAGTGCCGTTGCCGATGATAAGGGTGACGTTGTGGCCCAGGTCCTGGAACTGACGCATCTTGCGCAGGGGCACGGCATGGCCCAGGTGCAGGTCGGGGCTGGTGGGATCGACGCCGAGCTTGATGTTGAGGGGCTCGCCCTTCTCAAGCTTCTTGCGAAGGTCGGCCTCGGGGACGATCTGCGCTGCACCCGAGGTGATGATACGCATTTGCTCGTCAACAGACAGCATTGGGTATCCTCCTTTTGCTATAGCACCCTCACCGGATACGGCGGTGCTGGAAGTTCATAAACCCACTAATAATAACCAAAACAGCGCGACGCGGCACCTACGACAGGAAAATCCTCGTCCTGCCGCACGCGTCGATAACGACCGGCAAACGCGTGCCGTCACGTTCGACCAAAAAGCGCGCCTGCTGACGGCGCGAGCAGTCACGGCAACGGACCTGCCCCGTTGCATCCGTGGCGCAGGCGCCCTCGGCAGTCAGCAAGCAGTGCTCGCACACCATGAGCTCAGGACGGTCGGCATCGACAGGCCCCAAGACACCGGGGCAAGCGGCAAGTTCGGCAACACGCTCCGCATCATTGCCGAGCAACTCGGCCGACAAGCACACCCGCCCCGCACCGAGTCCGCGCAGCCAGGTAAGCGTGGCCCGATTGGCACAGAACACCGGCGCCGCCACGTCAAACGTTGTGCCCAGCTCGCGGGCCATCGCCACTTGTCCCAGATTGCGGCAGACGACGCGCCCGGCACGCTGCATAAGCGCCCGAGTCCGCTCGGCGTCGCCCGCGCGGCACACTTCGTCGAGCACCACCGTTGTATCGGACAGATCTCGCTCATCGCGCGGACCCACATCCATCAGCTCCCAGGCAAAGACCATACGAGCAAAATCCTCGCGCTTTGCCGGCCCCGCCGACCCCGCCAACTCCGTCGGCACATCGACATCTGCCAGAACGCCCTCAAACGGCAGCACCTCAACGGCACGCGCAACGGGCGCAATCGCATCCGCCTCGGCCCGCATGCGCTCCAACACCGCCGCCGTCTGATCCAACACGCCGGCGCTGCGAATCAGATAGACCTCGCAGCCCGCGTCCACCTTACGTTTGCAATGCACGACGATGCGCTCCCCCGCAGCGGCATCCACGGGGCAAGGCACCTGTGGCCAGCGCTTGGGCACATCGGGACGCGCGTCGGCACCCGGGTAAAATCGGATTTCGAGCGTATCGCCCGCCGCCACGGCGGCATCAAGCTCAACCGTCACCTCTTCGTGACCCACCGCCACCAAGTGGCCCACGCGCACGCCCTGGTTGATCGCGCGCTCAAAGCTCATGAGCTCGGCACCCGAACGACCCCGCAGGTAAGCATCGGTAAACCCACGGTTAAACGACCTTCCCAGCTCGCGTTCAAGCTCTTCCACGGCACCGGAGTCCCACGCGCCGTCGCACAGCATATCGAGTGCCCGACGCCACACCCTCACCACGTTGAATACGTAATCGGGATTCTTCATGCGTCCCTCGATCTTGAGCGATGCCACGCCGGTGGCAACAAGCTCGGGCAGGTGCGCGATACCCAGATAGTCACGCGGACAAAGCAGGCGGTCTCCCTCGACGGCAACAACACTCTGCCCCGCCTCGTCCACTAGGTCGTACGCCAGACGGCACGGCTGCGTGCAGTCGCCGCGCATCGCCGAGCGCCCACGCCGCAAGGCCGAGAACTCGCACGCCCCCGAATAGCCGATGCAAATCGCACCGTGGCAGAATACCTCGATGGGCACGCCCGTGGCACATAGCGCCGCAATCTCGTCGACCGTCAGCTCGCGTGCCGTCGTCACGCGCTCGACCCCCAGCTCATCGGCGGCAAGCCGCACGGCACCCTCGCTATGAGCGCCCGCCTGCGTGGACAGGTGAATCTCGACCCCGGGAATCGCCGCGCGCAGCGCGCAGGCCAACCCGGCATCGGCGACAATCAGAGCATCGGCGCCCAGCTCCAGTGCATGAGCTCCCAACGCCACCGCGTCGGACAACTCATCGTCAAACACGAACACGTTGAGCGTTACGTACACACGCACGCCATGGGCATGCGCCACGGCGCAGCCGCGCGCAAACTCGTTATCCGTAAAGCCATGGGCGCTCACACGGGCGTTAAAGCCGCCCAACCCCGCATAGATGGCATCGGCACCCGCGGCGATGGCCGCAAGCATCTGGTCGAGTCCGCCCGCCGGCGCCAGCAGCTCGGGCAGCGCCGCACCGGCAGCATCCAATCCAGTCTCGTATTGTCCGCTCGGCCCCATCGTCCGAATCGCCATCGACAAACTCCTTACCAAGGTATGCATTCACTCTGAAAAATGCCGTCTTCCAGCATACACGAGGCCTCGCGCGCCCCGTTTGGTTTATCGTGTAATAACTTATGTCCATCCTGCCCCGACGGCACATCCACCGTCCGGCACGACATACCTGGAGGTCAATATATGGGTCCTCGCCAACGACAGGGACGCAGCCGTTCAAAGACGCATGCTCTGCCCATAATCCTGCTCTCGTTTTTGGGCTTTCTGCTGATTGCGGGCGTGGCATTTGGCATCGGCATGGTCGGCAACGTCAACCGCTGGCTGTCCGATCTGCCCGACTACACCGACGCCAACGCGTATCTGGTGAGCGAGCCCACCGAGATCGTCGACTGCAACGGCAACAAGATCGCGAGCTTCTACACGCAAAACCGCAAGTCTATCACCAAGGACGAGGTCTCCCCCTACGTGCTGCAGGGCACCGTTGACGTCGAGGACGAGCGCTTCTACGAGCACGGCGGTATCGACCTGTGGGGTATCGCGCGTGCTGCGGTGGCAACCCTCGGTGGCGGGCACGAAGGCGCCTCGACTATCACCCAGCAGCTTGTGCGCAACACCATCCTGCAGGAGGAGCAGTTCGACTCGACCATTGAGCGTAAGGTGCGCGAGGCCTACATCGCCATCAAGATGGAGGACATGTACTCCAAAGACGAGATCCTCATGATGTACCTCAACACCATCTACTACGGCCATGGAGCATATGGCATCGAGGCCGCCGCCGAGACCTATCTGTCCAAGACCGCCGCCGACCTCAGCCTGAGCGAGGCCGCGCTGCTCATCGGCCTTCCCAACTCGCCCTCGCAGTACGACCCCACGGTTAATCCCGACCTGGCGCTGTCCCGCCGCAACAAGGTTCTGGACAACATGCTGCGTCTGGGCCACATCACGCAGGAAGAGCACGATGCCGCACAGGCTGAGCCCATCACGCTTAACGTGACCGAGATTTCGGGCAGTGGCGTCGATGTGTACTCTCAACCCTACTTTGTCTCCTACGTAAAGCAGCTGCTTGAGCAGGAGTTCTCCACCGACGTGCTCTTTAAGGGCGGTCTGACCGTCAAGACCACCATCGACCCCACCATGCAGCAGGTTGCCGAGGAGGCTGTGCGCTCGCAGCTCGACACGCTTTCTCTCGACGGCCTGGACATGGGCATGGTCGTCGTTGACCCCAAGACTGGCTACATCAAGTGCATGGTGGGCGGCTACGACTATAACGCCGACGAGAATCACGTGAACCACGCTACGGCAAAGCGCCCCGTGGGCTCCACGTTTAAGGCCTTTACGCTGGCAACCGCCATCCAAAACGGTATGAACCCCAACGTTACCCTCAACTGCAACTCGCCTCTTACAGCCAAGGGCACCACGACCAAGGTGCAAAACTATGCCAACCAGAGCTATGGCAACATCACGCTTAGGCAGGCAACGGCATACTCATCCAACACCGGCTACATTCAGGTGGCAGAAGCCATCGGCAACAACAAGATCATGTCGCTCGTCAAAAAGCTCGGCATCGATCCCGCCAAGGACAATATCGAGGACGTTCCCGTCATGACGCTCGGCACCGGGTCCATCTCGCCGCTCGAGATGGCATCGGCCTACGCCACTTTTGCCAACGGCGGCCATTATCGCCAGCCGATCGCCATCACCGAGATCGACTCGCGCACCGGCTCGGTGCTGTACCAGCACACCGACAATCCCACGCAGGTGCTCACCGAAGGCGAGGCTGCCGCGGTTACCGACGTTCTATCCGGCGTCATGCAGGGCAGCGGCACGGGTGCCGCCGGCGCGCTGAGCGTCAACCAGCCCTATGCCGGCAAGACGGGCACCACTGACAACACCACCAACCTGTGGTTCTGCGGCTACACGCCGCAACTGGCATGCGCCCTGTGGACCGGTTATTCCGCAGGCGAGATTCCCATCCAAAAGTACGGTACGGACCTGCTGGGCGACAGCACCAACCTGCCCGTCTTTAAGAAGTTCATGAACACGGTTTTGGCCGGAACCGAGCGCGAGGAGTTCCCGACCGGAACGGCCCCCACGTACAAGAACAATAACGTCTGGAAGTTCTACGGCACAAACAACAAAAAAGAAGACGAAGAGGAAAAAGACGAGGAAAAGGAAGAGGAAAAGGAAGAGGAAGAGACCACCACGACGACAACCACGACCACTGAAACCCCGGGCGGCAACACCACCGGCGATAGCGGTACGACAGGTGGCGACGGTGGCACAGGTGGCGACGGTGGCACAGGTGGCGACGGCGGCACGGGCGGCGACGGTGGCACGCCGACGCCTACCCCCGATCCTACGCCCACGCCTGACCCCTCTACGGGCCAGTAAGCGCACAGGACGACTGACACCAAGGCGCCCGAGCAGCACGTACGCTGCTCGGGCGTTTCTTTATTTCGGCAGATGCCATAAGATGCCACGACGGCCCCGGCTGCAAGACCGATAGGGCAACAGGCGACGGCATGCAAAAAGGGCGCTGACCTTCGTCAACGCCCTCGGCAATTACCTATAGCAACAATCGACGCAGCAGCGGCGCCGTGCATCCCCTACTTATGAGAGTTACTCAGCTTGTTGATGAGCGCCTCAAGACGCTCGCCGTCCTCGGCCGTCTGCGCAATGACCAAAATCGTGTCGTTGCCGGCAAGCGAGCCGAGCACGTCGGGCAGCTCCGCAGCATCGACAGCTGCGGCAATACCAGAAGCCGTACCGGGCTGCGCCTTGATCATAACCAGATTATCGGTGCGCAGCACGCCGGTAACCAACTCGGAAACCATGCGCTGCAGATGCAGGTCCTCGGCAAGGACATAGATGCCCTCGGGGAGCTTACGCAGTCCCATGTCCGCGATATCGCGCGAAACGGTCGCCTGCGTGCAATCGAAACCCATGGCGCGAAGCTCGTCTACCAAAACGCGCTGCGTACGTACGTCCTTATTGCGAACAATATCTCTGATGGCATCCTGGCGCCCATTGCGTTTTTTGGCCATACAAAACCTCACTCCAAAAGATGGCGGAGACAATCACTTAGTGATTGAATAGTTTAGCGCTATTTGAGGGTTTTAGTGAATAAGAACGCATTTCGAAACAATTCTATGCAAGTTTGTTTCGTAATGAGCCGTTTAGGCGGTTTTTGCGCCCGTCCGGTTAAGAAAAGCTGCCAGATGCGTACACATCACGCAGCGCGCGGGCTTAGCGCTGGCGATCGGCCCAAACAACAGGCCCAGTCCCCGATGGTTGTCCTTGAGCGCGGCGACCATCTGACGGGTTCGAGGCGCCTCGAGCATATCACGCATGCGGGCGGAACGCTCGATTGACGACACTCCATGCGGGCTCAGACACAAATTCTCGATGCAGGCGACCAGTCCGGCAAAGTAGAACTTTTGGCTTGCCAGCTTGAGCCGACCACCGCTATCTGCTTCCGAGAGTGAGTCCGCAAGCTCGTCGAGCGCCCGGGTGTCATCGGATACCTTGGCATACATGGTGGGATCAAAGGCATCTGTAAGCTTAGGCGCCGCCGCGTGGAAACAAGCGTCGCCGCATCCGGAGACGCGCTGTGCCTGCGAGAGCGCGCACGCCATAAACCCAACCGTGCGAAACGTCTTATCGCACAAAAGACATGCCTCAAACAGTGGACGGCTGTACATCACGCCAGAGACTTGAGCAACCAAGCCGCCTAAAATCAACTGAGGCAGCCCGGCCACCATCGAAGACTTGTCTTCAATGACAATAGAGGCAGCATCCAAGACACGCGAATGGCGCTCTCGATGTGCATCATAGCGGTCGAGCGACACCGTGGGGAACACTATGTCTGCCGCAGTATCGCACGCGATATCGACCATCTTGGAAAGGGACTGCGGAGCAAACCACTCATCGGCGTTCATGGCGATGATTTGAGAGCCGCGCGAGGCATCAAAACCGGCACGAAGACAAGCGCCGCGCTTCGCGTCCTCGACGTCAATCAAATCAATATGGATGTCCCTGTCGGCAGCAACTTGAAGCGAATGGCGCACACCGGGCGCAGCATCGCGGCAGACAACGACAATCTGCAAATCATAGAGGTCTTGGTTCTGGATACTCTCGAGCGCACGCATCGCATAGCTGGGCGAACCTTCTACCACAAGGATCACCGAAAGTCGCGGATGCGAACAACGTCGAACCAAGTTTTCCATCCTCTCGACAGCAATGAATCAAACCGTGGTTCATGGTACACCCCGGCAATAAAAGCAATGAGACACCGGTTGCATTGCACGCCAAGAACAGATGTTGCACACGCGCAGCCCACAGATGACAGGTGTCGACGCACGACACGTCGAGCCCTCCCCTAGTCGAGCACGACAAGCTCGGCGGGATCGTAATCCACGCCCATAAACGTAAGGCCGCAGGCAGGCGCCGTGGGACCCGCAGCGGTTCGGTCACGGGCGTCAATAACCTCGCGCATCCACTGGGGATCGCGACGATGCATGCCAATCTCCACGAGCGTTCCTACAATGGTACGCACCATCGAGTGCAAAAACGCATTGCCCTCGATAGTGAAGGTCAGGATATCCTCGCCAAAAGCGACCTCGTGGCCAAACTCCGCACGCATCACGCAGCGGTGCGTGGGCTTGCCCACAGCAGAGGCAACCTTGCAAAAGCTCTTAAAGTCCTGCTCGCCCAAAAGCGCAGGGCAGGCGGCCGCCATCGCATCGACGTCGAGGGGATAGCGATGCCACCACACCGCACCGCGCGAGAGCACGGGGCGCGCATCGCGATCGGCAATACGGTACGTATACGTACGGGACCGCGCGTCAAAGCGGGCAGAAAAGCCCCTACGGGCCTTGTAGACCTCGTTTATGGCGATATCTTTGGGCAGGAGGGCATCCATAGCCCTCAGCCACCTACGGCGCGTCAGAGCAAGCTCAGCGTCCGTTACGGGCACGCTAATGTACTGGGCCACCGCATGCACGCCGGCATCGGTACGACCCGCACACGTCAGATCGATCGGGCGGCGCAGCAGCGTCTCGATAGCGCGGCGCAACTCGCCCGCAACGGTCGTCTGGCCCGGCTGCTCGGCAAATCCGCTATAGGACGAGCCATCATAGGCAACACAGAATACAAGCGTGGCATCGAGCTCAGGAATCGAATTGAAATCAGACGGCGCGGTCATGGGCGCTCCCAACAAACAAGCAACGGTATCGCGACAAAAAAAGAGGGGTACGCGAACGTACCCCTCGAATATAGCCTATGCAGACGGATTGTCTACTCAGCGGTCTCCTCAGCAGGAGCCTCCTCGACGGCCTCGACCTTCTTGGGAGCAGCGGCCTTCTTGGGGGCCGGAGCAGCCTTCTTGGCCTTAGGCGTGCAAGGCTCGGTGACGAGCTCCATGATAACGATAGGAGCGTTGTCGCCCTTACGGTTGCCGAGCTTCATGATGCGGGTGTAACCGCCGTTGCGGTCCTGCCACATGCCCTGGGCAGCCTTGTCGAAGATCTCGGCAACGAGCTGCTTATCGCCGAGCTTGGCGATGGCCAGACGACGAGAGTGCAGGTCGCCCTTCTTGGCCCAGGTGATGATCGGATCGACGACCGAACGCAGCGCCTTAGCGCGGGTCTCGGTGGTCTTGATGCGGTCGTTCTCGAAGAGGGCCTTGGCCAGGCTCTTCTTCATGGCCTTGGTGTGGCTCGCATCGGTGCCGAGCTTCAGGCCCTTCTTAACGTTGTGACGCATGGTCTAGTTTCTCCTCAAATATGCGAAGCATTAAGCCTTCAGGCTCAGGCCCATGGACTCAAGCTTGTCCTTCACTTCCTCGATCGACTTAACACCGAAGTTACGGATGTTAAGCAGATCGTTCTCCGAGAACTCAACGAGCTGACGGACCGAGTGAATGCTGGCGCGCTTAAGGCAGTTGTAGGAACGGACGGAAAGGTCCAGATCCTCGATCTGCTTGTCCAGCTCGGCGTTGTCGTTGGTGACCTCGGGAGCGAAGATCGAAGCCTCCTCCTCGACCTCGGGGGTCTCGGCAAGGTTCATAAAGGCAGCCATATGCTGGTTGATGATATTGGCAGCCTGGACCACGGCGTCGCGCGGAGCGATGGAGCCGTTGGTCTCGATCTCGAGGACAAGGCGGTCGTAGTCGGTGTGCTGACCGACACGGCAAGCCTCAACGAGCTTGGCGCAACGGGACACCGGCGAGTACAGCGAGTCGACGTGGATCACACCGATGGGATCGTTGTCGCGCTTGTTAGCCTCGCCAGAGACATAGCCGCGGCCATAGCCGATGCGCATGCTCATGGTGAGATGGCCACCCTCGGTAAGCGTAGCGATGTGCTGCTCGGGGTTGACCAGCTCAAACTCGGACGGAATAAAGAAGTCCGCACCGGTGACCTCGCAGGGGCCGTCAACAGAAATGGTGGCGGTCGCCTCGTCGGTCGTGCCGAGAGCCCTGAAGACAAGACCCTTGACATTCAGGACGATGTCGGTGACATCCTCGACCATGTTAGGGATGGTCATGAACTCGTGCTGTGCACCATCGATCTGAATAGCCTCGACGGCGGCACCCTCGAGCGAGGACAGAAGTACGCGACGAAGGGAGTTACCCAGCGTATCGCCGTAGCCACGCTCGAGCGGCTCGACGGAGACACGAGCAGACGTCTCGTTGATCTCTTCGACCTGAACCTGAGGCCTAATGAATTCTGACATGTATTACCTCCAGCCTCAGCAGCCCGGATGGACTACTTAGAGTAGAGCTCGACGATGAGCTGCTCGTTGATATCACCGCTGATCTGCTCACGCGTCGGCAGAGCGAGCACGTTACCAGACAGCTTCTCGATATCGACCTCGAGCCAGCCAGGGACCTCAAAGCGCTCGGAGGAAATCAGAGCCTCCTTGATGGGGAGGAGGTCACGGAACTTCTCGCCGACAGCGACGACGTCGCCGGCCTTGACGCGGTAGGACGGGATGTCCACGCGCTTGCCGTTCACGGTGAAGTGACCGTGACGGACGGACTGACGAGCCTCTTTGCGGGTGCGGGCGAAGCCAAGACGGAAGACGACGTTGTCGAGGCGAGACTCAAGGATGATCATGAGGTTCTCACCGGTGACGCCGTTCATCTTGCGGGCCTTGTTGAAGTACCCGTGGAACTGCTTCTCCAGAACGCCATAGATGAACTTGACCTTCTGCTTCTCGCGCAGCTGCATGCCGTACTCAGATTCCTTGCGACGGCGCTTGGGCTGACGGATAGATTCCTTCTTGCTGCTGTAACCGAGCTCAGCGGGATCGATCCCGAGCTGACGGCAGCGCTTAAGAACAGGAGTCCTGTCGATTGCCATATTGATACGATCCTTTCAGTTACACGCGGCGACGCTTCTTGGGGCGGCAGCCGTTGTGCGGAATGGGGGTCTTGTCCTGGATGCTCGAGACCTCGAGGCCAGCAGCCTGGAGGGAGCGAATGGCGGTCTCACGACCGGAGCCGGGGCCCTTGACGAAGACGGAAACCTTCTTCATACCGTGCTCCATGGCCTGCTTGGCAGCAGCCTCGGCAGCCATCTGGGCAGCGAACGGCGTGGACTTACGGGAGCCCTTGAAGCCCACCTGGCCAGCCGACTTCCAGGAAATGACGTTGCCCTGGGGATCGGTGATCGAAACGATCGTGTTGTTGAACGTAGAACGAATGTGAGCCTGGCCCACGGAAATGTTCTTACGGTCCGCGCGCTTCAGACGGGCAGCGCGAACGTTCTTCTTAGCAGTAGCCATCTATCTAGCGCTCCTTATTTCTTCTTCTTAGCACCGATCTGACGCTTCGGGCCCTTACGGGTACGAGCGTTAGTGTGGGTGCGCTGGCCGCGGACCGGGAGGCCCTTGCGGTGACGAAGGCCGCGGTTGCAGCCGATGTCCATAAGGCGCTTGACGTTCTGGTTGCGCTCACGGCGGAGGTCGCCCTCAACCATGATCTGGTTCTTATCGATATAATCACGGATGGCATTAACCTCATCCTCGGTGAGGTCCTTAACGCGCGTATCCACGTTAACGTTGCACTCGACGCAGATCTTCGTCGCAGTGGTGCGGCCGATGCCGTAAATGTAGGTCAGACCGATCTCAACGCGCTTCTCACGCGGGAGGTCGACACCATTAATACGGGCCAACGTAGTCTCCTCTCTTAACCCTGACGCTGCTTATGACGGGGGTTCTCGCAAATGACGAGGACCTTGCCATGGCGCCTAATGATTTTGCACTTATCGCACATCTTCTTGACCGAAGGACGTACCTTCATCGTTCTTCCTTTCGGTAGCGCTCAAACTACTTCCCTACTATCTACTCGCCCAGCCGCAGGCGTTTAAAACTATGGCTGGTCTTCACACACAATCCGACCGTAGGTTGAGCTAAGCCTGCAGCCGGAAATGGAGTGCGTGTATGCGTGCCGCTATTTGTAGCGATAGGTGATGCGGCCGCGGGTCAGATCGTACGGGGAAAGCTCCACGACAACCCTGTCACCGGGGAGAATACGGATGTAATTCATTCGGATCTTGCCAGAAATGTTGCACAGAACCGAATGACCGTTCTCGAGCTCAACCTTAAACATGGCATTGGGCAACGGTTCCTTTACCGTACCCTCGAGCTCAATTGCGTCTTCCTTCTTCACAAGCAATCATCTTTCTCTAGAAAACGACAGCGATTGAGTATTCTACAATACGCATGCACGTATCGTAATATCTTCGTAATGGCTCCACAACTAAGCGGAACTTGTTACATTTCTCCGCCTTGGAGCGAACACCAAGCACCTTGGGCATCCGTGGTGAGAATCACCGGACCGTCATTGGTAATGGCGACGGTGTTCTCGTAGTGCGCGGCGGGCAGGTGGTCGTTGGTCGTGACAATCCAACCGTCGGAGCCCGTGCTCACATGGTTGGAACCCATCGTAACCATCGGCTCGATGGCAATGACCATGCCGGCCTGGAGGCGAACGCCTCTCCCCTTCTTTCCATAGTTAGGAACGTTGGGGTCCTCGTGCATCACACGGCCAATGCCATGGCCCACATAGTCGCGAAGCACGCCGTAACCGTGAGACTCGGCGAGAGACTGAACGGCATAACCGACGTCCCCGATATGGTTACCGGGAATAGCCTGCTCGATGGCAGCCTTAAGGCAATCGCGCGTGACCTCGCACAGGGCCTTGGCCTCGGGCGTAGGGGTGCCGACGAAAAACGTCCAAGCGTTATCGCCAACCCAACCGTCGACAACGGCTCCCGTATCGATGGAGATGATATCGCCATCGCGCAGGATCATGTCGGGGTTGGGAATACCGTGGACCACGGCATCGTTAATCGATGCGCAAATGGTACCGGGGAACCCGCCGTAACCCTTAAAGGCCGGGGTGCCGCCATGCATACGGATAATCTGCTCCGCGAGCTGATCGAGCTCAAAGGTCGAAACACCAGGGCGCACCATGGCTCCAACGTGGCGGAGCGCCATCTTAGATAGCGCTCCTGCCTTCTTCATCTGCTCGATTTGCGTTGCAGACTTAATCTTGATCATAGACCGAGAGCCTCTTTGACATCCCCGTACACGGTCTCGCGAGCCTGGTCACCGTTGACCGACTTGAGCAGACCCTGGCCACGATAGTAGTCGACGAGCGGGCTCGTGGACTTCTCGTAGACGTCGAGACGGTTCTTGATGGTCTCGGGCTTGTCGTCGTCGCGCTGATACATCTCGCCGGCGCACTTGGGGCAGGTAGCATCGGCAGCGGTGCCGGTGTAACCGCAAGCGCGGCAGGTGCGACGCGAAGACAGACGATCGATGATGACCTCGGGGGCCACGTCGACCAGAAGGGCGCAGTCGATCTCGCGACCCATGGCGGAGAGCTCGGAATCGAGCGTCACAGCCTGGGCGGTGTTGCGCGGGAAGCCGTCGAGGATGAAGCCCTGCTGGGCGTCATCGGCAGCAAGGCGCTCCTTGACAAGGTCGATCACGAGCTGGTCGGGAACGAGCTCGCCAGCGTCCATGTACTTCTTAGCCTGAATACCAAGCTCGGTGCCACCCTTGACGGCAGCACGCAGCAGGTCGCCCGTGGAAATGTGAGCGACGCCAAACTCGGCGACGAGCTCCTGCGCGACGGTGCCCTTACCGGCACCCGGAGCTCCGAGCAATACGAGGTTCATGAGCAATCCTCCTCTAGCCTATTTAAAGAATCCATCGTAATCATACATCTTGATCTGGCCTTCGAGCTTATCGACCGTGTCGAGCACGACGCCGACCATGATGAGGATGGACGTGCCGCCAAATGCCTGGATCAGATGGTTACCCGTGAAGGAGAAGATGATCGAAGGCACGATGGCGATGAGCGCCAAAAAGACAGCGCTGGGAAGCGTGATCTTGTTGAGCGCGTTCTTGATGTAGGCCGCGGTAGCCCTACCCGGACGGACGCCCGGAATAAAGCCACCCTGCTTCTTAAGGTTGTCGGCCGTGTCATCGGGGTTGAACACCATGGAGGTGTAGAAGTACGCGAAGAACACGATGAGGACAACGTTAAGCACCCAGTTGAGCCAACCGGTCGAAAGCGCAGAGGCAACTGCCTGAATCCAGCCGATGCCGGGGAAGAACACGGCAATCTGAGCCGGGAAGTACAGCAGCGCCGAGGCAAAGATGATCGGCACGACGCCCGCGGTGTTGACCTTGATGGGCAGGTAGGTGGTCTGGCCACCCATCATGCGACGGCCCACGACGCGCTTGGCATAGGAGACCGGGATGCGGCGCTGGCCGCGCTCAAGGAAAACAATCAGCGGGATAACCAGCAGGATGATGGCGCAGATGATCACCATGGTGATGATGCCACCGGCATTACCCTCGGTGCTGGAGAAGATAGCCTGCGGAAGGCCGGCCATGATGTTCGCAAAGATGATCAGCGACATGCCATTGCCAATACCGCGCTGGGTGATGAGCTCACCAATCCACATGATCAGCATAGCGCCTGCGGTGAGCGTACCGACGATCATGAGGTCGAAGATGATCTCGGGAGCGCCGGCGCCATTGAAGCTGATGCCGAAGCTCTTAAAGAGGAAGAGGTAACCCACGGAGTTGAGGATTGCCAGAGCCAGGGTGAGGTAACGCGAATACTGCGTAATCTTGGTCTGACCGACCTCGCCCTCGCGGGCAAGCTCATGCAGGGAAGGCACGACGGCCTGGAGCATCTGGAGGATGATCGAGCTGGTGATGTAAGGCATGATGCCCAGCGAAAACACCGACACATAGCTCAACGCGCCGCCAGAGAAAAGATTCAGGAGGGCCATAGCACCTGCGGCGACCGAATTGTTATCGGTCGAGAAAAGGCCCAGCATCCCCTGGAAGGGAATGCCGGGCACAGGAACGTGCGCACCAATGCGGTACACGACGAGCATAGCTATGGTAAAAAGAATCTTTTCGCGCAATTCTTTGATGCGGAAAGCATTCTTAAGACCATTTAGCACGGCAGCTCGACCTTTCCGCCAGCGGCCTCGATCTTGGCCTGCGCAGAAGCGCTGACCTTGTCGACCTTGACCGTGAACTTCTTGGTGAGCTCACCATTGCCGAGCACCTTGACGGGCTCGAACTCGCTCTTGGTGATGCGAGCGGCCTTAAGAGCGGCACCGTCGATTACAGCGCCGTCCTCGAACTTACGCTCGAGACGCTCAACGTTAACAGCGGTGTACTCGATACGACGGGGGTTGCGGAAGCCCGGAAGCTTGGGCAGGCGCATAGCCAGCGGAGTCTGGCCACCCTCGAAGCCGGCACCCTTGGTGCCACCAGAGCGGGAACCCTGGCCCTTCTGGCCGCGGCCAGAAGTGGTGCCGTGACCCGAAGAATTGCCACGGCCGACGCGCTTGCGGTTCTTGGTGGAACCGGGCGCGGGAGTAAGATCGTGAAGCTGCATTTGCTACTCCTCTACAATCTCGACAAGGTGCTTGACCTTGAAGATCATGCCGCGGACGGACTCGTTGTCAGCAATCTCGCGAACCTCGCGGATCCTGTGGAGACCGAGGGCACGGACAGTACGGACCTGGTCCTGCTTGCAACCGTTGGTGCTGCGGACCTGCTTGATCTTGATGGTGTCAGCCATGCTTAGTTCTCCTTACCGACGAACATCTCGGAGACCGTCAGGCCACGGCGAGCCGCGACGTCCTCAGGGCTGGAGAGCTCCTTGAGGCCCTCGACGGCAGCCTTGATGATGTTGAGGCCGTTGTCGGTACCGAGGGACTTGGACAGGACGTTCTTGATGCCAGCAAGCTCGAAGAGGGGACGCACAGCGCCGCCGGCGATAACGCCGGTACCCTCGACAGCGGGCTTGATGATGATGCGGCCGGCACCAAAGTGGCCGAGAACCTCGTGCGGGATGGTGCCCTGCTCGGTCACCGGCACGTGGAACATGTTCTTCTTGGCATCGAGAGACGCCTTGGAGATGGCCAGGGGCACCTCAGCGGACTTGCCCATGCCAACGCCGACGTTGCCCTTGCCGTCGCCAACGACGACGAGAGCGACGAGGCTCATGCGACGACCACCCTTGACGGTCTTCGACACGCGGTTGATGTAAACGACGCGCTCCTCGAACTCGGAGGCCTCGCGCTGCTGCTTCTGATTACGAGCCATGTGCTACATACCTCCTAGAACTCGAGACCGGCGGCACGAGCACCGTCGGCGAGGGCCTTGACGCGGCCATGGTAGATACGGCCACCGCGATCGAAGGCGACCTTGGTGATGCCGGCCTCGATGGCGCGCTTGCCAACGAGCTGACCGACCTTCTCCGCAGCCTCCTTGTTCGAGGTGTGGGTGCCCTTGAACTCGGCCTCGAGGGTCGAGGCAGAGACGAGCGTCAGGCTGGAGCCCTTGCTGTCGTCGATGATCTGGGCATAGATGTTGGCGTTAGTACGGGTCACGCGAAGACGCGGACGCTCGGAGGTACCCGAGACCTTGCCGCGAACACGACGCTGACGACGCTTGAGGCCTTCCAGCTTCGCCTTATGCTTGTTCATACGTAAACTCCTAAAAAGGTTGATCTTGCCAGCACCTGACGGGGTGCTGGTCTTATGCGAGTGAGTCGGTTACGACTACTTGGCGGCCTTACCCAGCTTGCGGCGGATGTGCTCGCCAACGTAGTGGATACCCTTGCCCTTGTAAGGCTCGGGAGGACGATGGCCGCGGATCTCAGCGGCGATCTGACCGACCTGCTGCTTGTTGATACCCTTGACGTTCACGTGGGTGTTGTCGGGAACCTCGAAGGTGATGCCCTCGGGAGCCTCGACGATCACGGGGTGCGAGAAGCCCAGGGAGAACTCGAGGTTCTTGCCCTTCTGCTGCACGCGGTAACCGACGCCGGCGAGCTCGAGCTTCTTCTCGAAGCCCTCGGAAACGCCAACAACCATGTTGTGGATGAGGGCACGGGTGAGGCCGTGGCGGGCACGGGTCTCACGCTCGTCGTCGGGACGGGAAACGGTGAGGACGTTGTCCTCGATGTTGATAGCGAGCTTCTCAAAGACATCGAGCTCGAGCTGGCCCTTGGGGCCCTTGACGACAACGTTGTTGCCGTTGACTGCCACTTCGACTCCGGCGGGAATCTGGACAGGCTTATTACCGATACGAGACACGGTGATCTCCTTTCCTTCTACCTACCGAGCGAATTACCAGACGTAAGCGATGATCTCGCCGCCGACGTTGTGCTTGCGAGCATCGCGGTCGGTCATAACGCCATGGCTGGTGGAAATAATGGCGGTACCAAGGCCACCGCGGACGCGGGGCATGTCGGCAACGCCGGTGTACTTACGCAGGCCCGGCTTGGAAATGCGGCGGATGCCGTTGATGACCTTAGCCTTCTTGGGACCATACTTAAGCGTGATGTGCAGAGTCTTCTGGGGAACGGTGTCCTCGACATCGTAACCCTCGATGTAGCCCTCCTCGTGCAGAACACGAGCGATCTCGACGAGCTTCTTGCTGCTCGGCATGGAGACCGTGGCCTTGTTCACAGAGTTAGCGTTACGGATGCGCGTAAGCATATCTGCGATCGGGTCTGTAAGGTTCATACAGATTCTCCTTCGTTCTTGATGAACACGTGCTCTTGGTTCTTCGCCGCCCTTAACGGCAAAGCCTTTTTAGCGCGTTTTCCCTGTTCCAAACTGATGCTTGAAACGCTGGTAGTGACTTACCAGCTGGCCTTCTTAACGCCGGGAAGCTCGCCCTTGAGTGCAAGCTCGCGGAAGCAGACACGGCACAGGCCGAACTTGCGGTACACAGAGTGCGGACGGCCGCAGCGCTGGCAGCGCGTGTACTCACGAGTAGAGAACTTCTGCTTGCGATTGCACTTGACGATCATCGATGTCTTAGCCACTTATATCCTCCTCACATAGAGTATTGTTCGCCCCCAAGCGCCGCCCCCTTTGTGGGAACGGCGCTTATAGGGCAGGTGAACCTATTTCTTGAACGGGAAACCGAAGGCGTCCAGAAGGGCCTTGGCCTCCTCATCGGTGTTGGCGGTGGTCACGAAAGTGATGTCCATACCACGCTGGTGATCGACGGAGTCGAAGTCAATCTCGGGGAAGATGAGCTGCTCGGTGACGCCCATGGAGAAGTTACCACGGCCGTCGAAGCTCTTGGCGGAGATGCCGCGGAAGTCGCGGATACGGGGGATCGCGACGGAGGTCAGACGATCGAAGAACTCCCACATACGGTCGCCACGCAGGGTAACCTTGCAGCCGATCGGCATACCAGCGCGCAGGCGGAAGGTAGCGATGGACTTGCGGGCACGGGTGATCATCGGCTGCTGGCCGGTGATGGCGCGCAGGTCGCGCACGGCACCGTCGATGGCCTTGGAATCGGTAGCGGCCTCGCCGACACCCATGTTCACAACGATCTTCTCAAACTTGGGGATCATCATGACGTTCTCGTACTGGAACTTGTCCTGAAGCTGCTGCTTGACCTCGTTGTTGTACTTGGTCTTCAGACGCGGCACATACTTCTCTTCTGCCATTGTTCACTCCTTCTTGGGGTTTTAAGCACGGGGCGTGGCCACGATGGGTTGTCCTCGTGCCTCCTGGCTGCATCCGCGCCGCTCATGGCATTTACGCGGTTTGGACTCGACGCAGCAGGAGCCGACAAAACAATCGGTACTATACGCGCATCGGGAGCGTATTTCCAGAAAAACCTCGTCTGCCTGCACAACTCCACAACTCCCCCGCACAAATTGGTCTCAACAAGCAGTTGCGGTGAAATAGGGACTGTTTGGCGGCCTAACAGGCTTAAACAATCCGTATTTCAACGCAACTCATATATGAGGCGTTATTTTTGGCGAGGCAGGACCAGGTTGAGGACGACGGCAACAAGTGCGGCGACGGCAATGGAGGATCCGCCAAAGACGGTGCCGACCCATGCGGGGAATCCAGCGCCAGCAAGCGCGCCGGCCGTGCGCTCAATGCCCGTGCCAAAGGCGATAGAGAGACCCATGAGCGTGGTATCGCGCTGAGACAGGCCGTGACGGGCAAACATGACAACGCCGTTCATGCCGATGGTCGCGAACACGCCGATCGTGGCGCCGCCGATTACCGGCTGCGGAATGGACGTGAGCACTGCCGCACACTTGGGCAGCAGACCCGCGATGAGCAAGATGGCGGCGGCAAGCGTAAAGACCATACGGTTGACGACCTTGTTCTCGGCGATAATGCCCACGTTCTGGCCAAAGGTTGCCGTGGGGACGCCGCCAAAAAAGCCCGACAGCATACCGACCAGGCCGTTGGCGATCAGGCCACCCGAGATCTGGCTATCGGTCGCAGGGGTATCGAGCGCAGCGGACGAGACAGCGGCAAACTCACCCATAACCTGCACGGCGTTGACAATGGCGACGACGCCCACGACGGCGCACGCGGCCGGGTCGAACACCAGGCGATGGGCGCCCAGGGCCGGCGGGGCGAACCAGCTGGCAGTCGCGATGGCCGAGAAATCGACCATGCCCAACACCGCAGCCAAAACAAAGCCCGCGCAGATACCAGCCAGGATGCTGCCCAGCCTAAGCGCGCCCTTGCCGTAGTTGCCGGCCATAAAGGTAACGACGAACGTCACGAGTGCGACGGCCCAGTTGGTGACACTGCCAAAATCGGCCGCGCCCTCCCCGCCCGCCATGGAGGCAACTGCCACTGGGCATAGCGACAGGCCAATGACAAAGATAACGGTGCCAAGCACCGGAGCCGGGAACAGAAAACTCACGCGCCTAAACAGTAGGCCGAATAGCACGACGAGCGCGCCGCCGATTACCTGGGCGCCCAGCACGGCCTCAAAGCCAAGCTCAAGACCGACTGCCTTGAGCGCCGGCACGAAGGTAAAGCTCGCACCCATCACAATGGGCAGGCCCGAACCGACGACGCCTTTTATGGGGAACTGTTGAAGGAAAATGTCGAGCGCCGAGAGAACCAGCGATGCCTGGATGACGGCGGCCTCCTCTTGAGGGGTAAAGCCACAGACCGACGCGATGATGATGGCGGGCGTGACGATACCCGCGAATGCCGCCAGCACATGCTGCAGTGCATGGGGCAATACCTGCACAAAAGATACTTTTCCCGTACGCTCGAACAGGGCATCCCCTGCTGCCGACTCTGCCATTTGCGCCTCCCATACCCTAGGCAGCGGCCCCATGCCGCTCAACGGTCGGACATTATAGGGCATATGGCACAGGTAGCATTTTGACCCGCATGCGGCAGAGGGCTGGGGCAGCTCATTTGGGATGCGACTAGCGCTTGCGGGGGACGAGTTTGGTGCGACGCAGGTGGATCATCTCGGCGGCGATGGAGATGGCGATCTCCTCGGGGTCCTCGGCCTCGATGGCAACGCCGATCGGCAGGTGCAGCCCGTCGATCTGGTCCTGCGTAAAGCCCTCCTGCTCCAGGCGGGCGCGCACAAAGGCCGTCTTACGGCGCGAACCCAAGCAGCCCAGATAGGCTGGCTTGGCGCGCATGGCCTGAATCACCACGTCGATATCGGACTTGTGACCCGCCGTGGCGACGACCACTAGGTCACGCGGGCCGATGGGGCACTGCTTGCTCAGGCTCTTGTAGTCGACCAGACGACGGTCGTAGACACCGGGCACCCATTCGGGGGTCAGTGTGCCGGGGCGGTCGTCGCAAGCCACAACGGCAAAGCCCGCCGCCGTGAGCACCCGCGCCGTCGCAGCACCCACGTGGCCGCAGCCAAAGATATAGGTCAGGCCCTCGGGGCAGAGCGTCTCGATGTGCGCCGCGGGAATCTCGGAGGCCGCGTTGGTGTAGGTGACCTTACTCCCCTCCTCCACCAGCGAAAGCTCGGGGCAGCCCATTATGGTGCGGCGCGACTCCTCGCCATGGTACTTGGCCACATCGCCCTCGAGCGCGCTCGCGATAAACGGCTCAAAGTCGATGACGAAGTCGCCGATGCGTCGATACGCCAAGACGTCGGCAATCGACTGGAACAACGGCGCCTGCGATACATCCAGGTGCAGATAGCACAGGCAGATGGCTCCGCCGCAGATCATGCCGGTATCGGAGTTCTCGCCGCCCATGGTGTAGCGGACCAGACGCGATTGCCCTGCGCCCAGCAGCTCGCGCGCCTCGTCCAGCGCAAAGAGCTCAATCTTGCCGCCGCCGATGGTGCCCGCTTGGCTGCCATCGGCAAAGACGGCCATCCAGGCGCCCACGCCGCGCGGCGATGACCCCGCCGTGCCGGCCACGACCACGAGCTCGCACGTCTCGCCAGCACGCAGGGCGGCAAGCGCCGCATTCACCACATCGAGCTTTTCCATTGCCGCCTTCTATCCTCTAAAGACATCGGTGAGCATAGCGAGTGCCTCGAGCACGCCGCCGCCGACCGACGTCGCCTTGTCCGAAATATAGTTGATATAGCTGGCATCGCCGCGCGGATCGACGTCGGCGCATTTAAAGCCCTCAGTCACCTGCACGCCGTTCGCCAAAAGCCCGCGCAGACAGCCATCGATCTGCGTGACCATGGGAGTATCACCCGCATACCCGATCACGTCTCCGGCGCTCACGATGTCGCCGATGGTGCGGTCGGACCGAAACATGCCGGCGGCGGGGCTGTGGATAACGCGCTCCTTGCCATAGCCGGCGATCATGCCCGGCACGCCCGTGTTGGGCTGGGGCGAACCTTGGGTAATGACACGGCCGAGAAAATGCCCGCGCATGGTCTCGACCACGGCGTCGCAGTCAACCGGCGCGGTAAAGCCCGGCCCCACGGCGATGACGGCAGGCGCCATGTCGCGCGTGGTGCCCAAGTTGCGCTTAGCCAAAATCGCGTCGACCACAGCCACGGGTTTCAACTCGCCGAGCATCTTGGCCTGGGGGTCCACTACAACGGCGACGTCTCCAGCCTCGGTAATCGCAAGCGCCTCAGCCGGCGTCTGTGCCAAGCGAGCGCGAATGCCTTCGACCTCGACCTCGCCCAGGCGAATGGCCTCGCAAAAACAGATTGTGCGACGGATGCACGTGGGAACCGCGATATCGGCCATAACGACCGACACGCCGGAGCGCACCAAGCGAGCGGCGACGCCCGTGGCGATATCGCCGGCGCCGCGAACATAAACGAGCATTCCCGGGGCACCTCCCTGTGCTACGGTTTGAGCAGAGCAAAAGCGGTTCGACCGCTACTCTGATGATTATTTATTATCACAGTATTATACGGCGGTGAACAGATGGAAACGGTTAGCGGCAATCTTGTCTCGGCGCTCAGGATCGAGCCAGGCATTACCGCGATTATCGGCAGCGGCGGCAAGTCGACGTTGCTGAAGACGCTGGGTCTTGAGCTCATGCGCGCTGGCGGCCGCGTGCTCCTCTGCACCACCACGCATATGTTTCCCGTCGCCGGCGTGCCATGGGACGGGTCGAATCGTCGCCTGGACGCCGCGCCTTGGAAGCCGGGCGCCGCGCATGTCCCCGGTTGCACCTGCGAGGCCTGCACGGGCCTTGTGCACGGAAGCATCTGCCAGGCGGGTGTTTTGGACCCGGAGACAGGCAAACTCTCCGCCCCCGCCGAGCCGCTCAACGAGCTGGCGCAGCGTTTTGACTATGTGCTGGCCGAGGCAGATGGCAGCAAGCGACTCCCGCTCAAGGCCCACGCCGCCTGGGAGCCGGTAATTCCCTCTGGCACGGCCAACATCGTCTGGACCGTCGGCGCCTCGGGGCTGGGCAAGCCCGTCGCCGAGGTTGTCCACCGCCCCGAGCTCTTTTGCGAGCGCTGCGGCTGCGAGCTCACCGGCATCGCCACGCCCGAGCGCGTCGCCCAGGTGCTCAATGCCGAGATGCAGGCGCTGAAGCTCGGCACCGCACGCGTCATGCTCAACCAAGTCGACACGCTCAGCGACCCCACGATGGTCGACCGCTTCGAGGCAGCTCTCGACCGCCCCATCGTCGCCACCAGCCTCAAATAGCTGGCGCTGCCCCAGCAGGCCTATAAGTTGCGGTGGAATAGTTCCTGAAACGGCCTGTTTGGCGGCTAAACAGGAACTATTCCACCGCAACTGCGGAGGGGACTCCGGTGACCTTCCTGTTAGCGGGGGACGTAGCGGCCGGGCTGGGCTCCGGTGGGCTCGCCGTCGCGCGCGGCCAGCACGCCGTTCACAAACACAGCCTTGGCGCGGCCGTGCGCCTCAAAGCCCTCGAGCGGCGTGTAGTCCACGGCCTGATGCTGCGTCGCGGCACTGATCGTCCAGCGCGCCTGGGGATCCCACACGCACACGTCGGCATCGGCACCCTCGGCAAGACAGCCCTTGCGCGGATACATGCCAAAGACGCGCGCCGGGTTCTCGCTCATCAGGCGGCAGAGGTCCTCGGGGCCCAGCTGTCCCTCAAAGCTCGTGGCGATCGCGACGGGACGATGCTCCACGCCGGGCCCGCCGTTGGGAATCGCGCGGAAGTCGTCGCGCCCGCGGTCCTTTTGCCCGTGCAGATTAAAGCTGCAGTGGTCGGTAGCGATGGTATCGATCTCGCCGGCCACAAGCGCCTCGCGCAGAGCCGCACGGTCGCCAGCATGGCGCAACGGCGGACTCATCACATACTTGGCACCCGCAAAGCCATCCTCTCCCTGCTCCAGATAGCAGGTGTCGTCGAGCATCAGATATTGAGGGCAGGTCTCGACATAGATGTTCTTCTGCCCGCGCGCCTTGGCAGCGCGAATGGCCTCGAGCCCCAGCTTGGTCGAAAGATGCACCACGTTGACCGGTGCGTCGCCGGCCAAGTGCGCCAGATACAGCAGGCGGCTCACGGCCTCGGCCTCACACACGTCCGGACGGCTGAGCGCATGCCCCTCGGGCCCATGAATCCCCTGCTCGTACACGCGCTTCTGCAGCTCGTTCACGAGCGTGCCGTTCTCGCAATGCACGCACAGGATACCGCCCAGGCGCTTGAGCTCCTCGAGCACCTCGAGCGTCTCGGCATCGTCCAGACGCAGATGATCGTAGGCAAAGTAGGTCTTGAACGACGATACGCCCGCCTCGCGCATGGCCGAGAGATCGGCGCGGTTGCGCTCGTTCCACTCGGCGAGTGCCATATGAAAGGCGAAGTTGGCCGTGCAGGTTCCGTCGGCGCGGCGATGCCACTCGGCCAAGGCATCGGGCATGGTCACGCCGCGATCGGCCGTGGCGTAATCCACAATGGTCGTCGTGCCGCCGCAGGCAGCCGCGCGCGTGCCGGTCTCAAAGCTATCGGCTGTCCAATCCATGCCGGTCCAGCACTGCATGTGCGTGTGGCCGTCGATAAAGCCGGGAAACACCCAGCAGCCCGCGGCATCCTCGACAGTATCGTCGGCGCCCGGCTCAATCGCCGCGGCGATCCGCACGATCTTATCGCCATCCATGGCAAGATCGGCGCGGCGAAGCCCCTGGGGCGTCACGAGCGCACCGTTTTTGATGATGATCATGTTGCTCCTTATTGATTAATACAGTTGGCCACGCGATCAAAATACGAGCAGGCAGCGATATGCTCCGTTATGCGTCGCTGTCCCTTGGCGGTATCGACGTCCCACAGCTCGTAGGCACGCGCCTCGACCAGCACCACGTCGGTACGGTCCTTAAGGATCGAACCGCCGCCGTCCTTGCCCTCAAGACGCATAAGTGCATCGAACAGTTCCGCCGGAAAGAGCACCGGGCTCGAAGGCTCGCCGTTGCACGCAAGACGCACCGGATGCTTGCGGCCATGCTCGTCAAATGCACGAACCATGGCATCAAAAGAATCCGAACTCACGAGCGGCTGGTCGCCCGGCAAAAAGAGGCAGCCTTTCCAGTTGCGTTCGACTCCCCACGAAAGGCCCGCACGGACGCTTTCGCTGCGCAGCTCGCCATCGTGCAGCACGCACGGGCAATGCTTGTCCTCGCAAATCTGGGCGACCTCGGGCCAACGCGTCGAAACCACGACGTCAAAGCCCTGGGGAACCGAATCGATGGTCCGGGCAATCAGCGGCTCGCCATAGATATCGGCAAGCATCTTGTTAGAGCCAAACCGCTTGCCCTCGCCCGAAGCCGTAATGACGCAACCAAGTTTCATGGCGATACCTCCCCTGAAACCATCGTACCCATAACTCGCGTCGCGGGGCATCTACATCGAAAGCGCTTATCCCGCACGCCCACGATGCAAAAAGGGGGCACCCCGCCGGTTGGCAGAGCGCCCCTTTTACATGGCTTACCTCAACCCAGCTTTAGGCCTGGAACCAACGGGCGGTGTTGCGCTCGTCGAGGGCCTTGAGGGTAGCGGCGGGATCGGCAACCTTCTGCAGGAACATCATGGCTGCGATAGCGTACGGCTTGTAGCTGGCCTCCTTGTACATGCCCACACGGTGCATGTCGAAGACGTCGGCGTTGACCTCGCCGTGCTCGCAGGAGACACCGGAGATGTCGGCGGGCAGCGGGTGCATAAAGATGGTGTCCTGGCCGTTGGCAGTCTTCTCCATGAGCTCGGTCGTGGAGCACCAGTCCTGATGGGTAGCGTTCTGAGCGAGCAGCTCCTTCTCGAGCGCAGCGATGCCGGCGTCGTCGCCCTCGGCGTACAGGTTGGTACGCTTCTCCATGGCGGCAAACGGAGCCCAGCTCTTGGGGATCACGATGTCGGCGCCCTCGAAGGCCTCGGCCATGGTGTTGACCTGCTTAAAGGTGGTGCCGGACTCGGCGGCGTAGCCCTTAGCGCGCTCGACGACCTCGGGCATGAGATCGTAGCCCTCGGGGTGAGCCAGGGTGACGTCCATGCCAAAGCGGGGCAGCAGGCTGATCAGCGACTGCGGGCAGGACAGCGGCTTGCCGTAAGAGGGCGAATAGGCCCAGGTAACGGCAACCTTCTTGCCCTTGAGGTTCTCAAGACCGCCAAACTCGTTGATGAGGTAGAGCATGTCGGCAGAGGACTGCGTGGGATGGTCGGAGTCGGACTGCAGGGAGATGAGCGTGGGACGGTGATCCAGGACGCCGTCCTCGTAGGCCTGCTGCACGGACTCGGAGACCTCGGCCATGTAGGCGTCGCCCTTGCCGATGTACATGTCGTCGCGGATGCCGATGACGTCGGCCATGAAGGAGATCATGGTAGCGGTCTCGCGGACGGTCTCGCCGTGAGCGATCTGGGACTTCTTCTCGTCCAGGTCCTGCAGCTCAAGGCCGAGCAGGTTGGCGGCCTTAGAGAAGGAGAAGCGCGTACGGGTGGAGTTGTCGCGGAACAGGGAGACGGCCAGGCCCGAGTCGAAGATCTTGGACGAAACGTTGCTCTCGCGCAGCTCGCGCAGTGCGTCGGCGACGATGTAGAGAGCCTTGAGCTCATCGGTGGTCTTGTCCCAGGTGTGCAGGAAGTCGCTGCCGTACATACCCTTAAAATCGAGGCCGTTCAGCTGCTCGACGAGCTCGGTAAACTTGGCGTCCATGGAAATGTCCTTTCTAAAGATGAAACGATCGCAATGAGTAGATGTGCTCCGGCATGCGCGTGTGGCTAGAACATGCAGAGCACCATGACGAGGACCCGTCACCGTTGAGGAAGCATGGGAGATAACGACCGCGGGCCCCAAGTCAACAGGGGGTGCCGGGGGCATAAGCTGTCCCCGGCTCAACAAAATCGAGGAATGGGACTAATCGATCTTGTTGTTGGTCAGACCGGCGCGGAACACGGTGGCGTCGCCATCGGCCTGGCTCGGATCGTAGAGGTTCAGGGCAGCCACGTACATGGCGGCAGCGGTGACCAGGTCGTCCTTGTAGGTGACCTCGTTGGGAGCGTGAGCCTGAGACTCGGCACCCGGACCAAAGCCGACGCAGGGGATGCCGTAGCGGCCCTGGATGGAGACGCAGTTCGTGGAGAAGGTCCACTTGTCGCACAGCGGACGACCGGTGCGCTTGTCCATGCTAGGCTCGCAGCCGATGCGCTCGTCACCGAACATGGCCTTGTGGGCGTCGACGAGGGCCTTGACGTGCGGAGCGGTCTCCTTGTTGATCCACGTGGGGAAGTAAGCCTCGGTCTCGTAGACCTCGCCGGTCCAGGACGGACGGTCGTACATGTACATGGAGACCTTCACGTCGTCGCCGTACTTCTTGGCGGCCGGCAGGTTGCGGATCTCGTCCAGGCAGGACTCCCAGGTCTCACCGGCGGTCATGCGACGGTCGATGGAGATGGCGCAGGAGTCAGCGACAGCGCAGCGGCTGGGGCTGGTGTAGAAGATCTGGCTGACGGTGCAGGTGCCGCGGCCTAGGAAGCGGGCGTCCTCGAAGTGCTCGGGGTTGTACTTGGGGTCGAGCATCTTGACGAGGCCCTTGATGTCGGTCGACTCGTCGCAGCCGTTGTTGTTGAGGGCGCGGACGTCGGCGATGATGTCGGCCATCTTGTAGATGGCGTTGTCGCCGCGGTCGGGAGCGGAGCCGTGGCAGGAGGTGCCGTGAACGTCGACGCGGATCTCCATGCGACCGCGGTGACCGCGATAGATGCCGCCGTCGGTGGGCTCGGTGGAAATGACGAACTCGGGCTTAATGCCGTCCTTGTTGTAGATGTACTGCCAGCACATGCCGTCGCAGTCCTCTTCCTGGACGGTACCGACGACCATGATCTTGTAGCCCTCGGGGATGAGGCCCATGTCCTTCATCATCTTGGCAGCGTAGGTAGCAGAAGCCATGCCACCCTCCTGGTCGGAGCCGCCGCGGCCGTAGATGATCTCGTCGGTCTCGTAGCCCTCATAGGGATCGGCATCCCAGTTCTCGATGTTGCCGATGCCGACGGTGTCGATGTGAGAATCGATGGCGATGATCCTGTCGCCCTCGCCCATAAAGCCCATGACGTTGCCCAGGCCGTCGACCTTGACCTCGTCATAGCCAAGGCTCTCCATCTCGGCCTTGATGCAGGCGACAACCTCGCCTTCCTCGCAGGACTCAGAGGGATGGGAGATCATTGCGCGAAGAAAACGCGACATATCAGCACGGTGGGACTCAGCAGCAGCCTTGATAGCGTCGAAATCGAGTTCTTTAGCCATTGTTCATAACCTTTCAAACGAAGGAATCTACCTGTGGGGTGGCGGAGCGATACCTATTTACTCCGCCCAGTATTAGCAAGTGGGGTATTCGCCTTCCCAGACGATGCGACGGTACTGGTCGGGATCCGTGTCACCTTCCGTGGAGAAGCAGAGTACGGAGCTCGTCTTGTCCAGGCCGATGAGCTCCTTGAGCTCGGCGTACTCGGGATCGAGCATGAGGGTCTCGACCAGGCCGGTGGTCACTGCGCCGGACTCGCCGGAGATAACGCGCGGGTCGCCCTTCTCGGGAGCGCCCAGGGTGCGCATGCCGCGAGCGGTGACCCAGTCGGGGCAGGACACGAAGGCGGTGGTGTGGTTGCGCAGGATATCCCAGCCCAGGATGTTGGGCTCGCCGCAGCACAGGCCGGCCATGATGGAGGGCATGTCGCCGTCCACGATGCGCGGATCGCCGTCGCCGGCGGCAGCGCCCTTGTACAGGCAGGCGGCCGGAGCGCACTCGACCACGACAAAGGTGGGCGGGTTATCGGGATACAGGTTGGTGAAGTAGCCCACCACGGCGCCGGCGAGCGAGCCTACGCCAGCCTGGACAAAGACGTGCGTCGGGCGGTTGATGGCCATCTCGCGCAGCTGCTCGGCAGCCTCGGAAGCCATGGTGCCGTAGCCCTCCATGATCCAGGACGGAATCTTCTCGTAGCCCTCCCAGGCGGTGTCCTGAACGATGACGCCGCGCTCGCAGGCGTCGGCCTCGGCGGCGGCCATGCGCACGCACTCGTCGTAGTTGACCTCTTCGATCGTCACCGTGGCGCCCTCGGCGGCGATGTTATCGAAGCGAGGCTTGGTGGAACCCTTGGGCATGTGCACGACGGCCTTCTGGCCCAGCTTGTTGGCAGCCCATGCCACGCCGCGGCCATGGTTGCCGTCGGTGGCGGTAAAGAAGGTAGCCTGGCCAAAATCCTTGGCAAGCTGATCGGAGGTCAGGTAATCGAAGGTGCACTCGGCAACGTCCTTGCCGGTCTCGTCGGCAATGTAGTTGGCCATGGCAAACGAACCGCCCAGGACCTTAAAGGCGTTGAGGCCAAAGCGATAGCTCTCGTCCTTAACGCACAGGTTGGACAGGCCCAGGCGCGCGGCCTGGCCGTCCAGGCGGGCAAGCGGAGTGACGGTGTACTGGGGGAACGACTGGTGGAAGGCGCGGGCCTTCTTCACGTGGTCGAGGCTCATGATTCCCAAGTGCTTGTCATCGCTCTTGGGCATCGTGTTGCCCGCCCACTGGATCTTATCGGCCATACGGTGAACTCCTTAAGTTCTCTCTTGCCGGCCCCCGCATACGCGTTTCAGCCCATTCCCATTCCTGCGACTGAACTTTTATGTGGATGCCAAACAAAAAGTTTGTTAGCACTGTTCTATCACACTTTTTGATTGCTAAACCTAACAAATTGTTTGTTGCCGTAATCGGTACTTTTTCGCCGCCGAACGGTTACATAACGCAGCGACGCTTTCGTTATTTGCGAACAAGTGGGGTTTATGGCAAAGTGAGCCCAAACTAATTTTTAGGAAGGCACCCATGACCCCCGCACAGATTGAGTTTTACAAGCGCCTTGCACACGGCCTGGCGCTCCAGTTTGGCCCCAACTGCGAAATCGTCGTCCACGATCTGGAGACCGAGGACGTGGACCACTCCATCGTAGTGATCGAAAACGGCCACGTCAGCGGGCGCAAACTGGGTGACGGCCCCAGCCATATTGTGTTTGAGTCCATGCACGAGGGCACCACCGACGTGCATGACCGCGAGCCATACCTCACCAAAACCACCGATGGCAAGCTGCTCAAGTCCTCGACGATCTTTATCCGCAACGATGAGGGCAAACCCGTCGGCATTTTGGGCATTAACTTTGATATTACGCTCATGAAAGCATTTGAGCGCTCGCTCGACGCCTTTACCGGCATCGGCGGCACGGGCTACACCGAGCCCGAGCCCATTACCAAAAACATCGGCGACCTGCTCGAAGACCTGCTGCGCGAGTGCGAACAGTTTGTGGGCAAGCCCGCGGCGCTCATGACCAAAGACGAGCGCATCCGCGCCATTGGCTACCTCGACCGTCGCGGCGCCTTCCTCATCTCCAAGTCGAGCGAACGCGCCTGCGAGTTCTTTGGCATCTCTAAGTACAGCTTCTATAGCTACCTCAACGAGGCAAAGGCTGCCGCCGGCGACAAATAGTCAGCGCGCCTGCGCCCCTCCCCTTTTGGGCGCGAGTTCTGAAATGCACGAATCCGAGAGACGGCCGCAAGGCAAGTTCCATATAATCGATGAATGCGAGCATTTCGAAAGGATGGAACAAGATGGGGTCGAGCAACGCATCACGCAACGGCCGCGGAGGTACCGCTTCTGGCGCCAGGCATGCGAAACACGCGTTTGACAAGGGCGAAGAGGGCCTTTTTGCGCTGAGCCTCGACGACGTGATGAGCGACCGCCCTTGGACCGCCGATGAACTCATGGGCGGCGGGGTTCGCCCGACAAGTGCAAAGCACGCACCTTCCGCTACGCCCGTGCCGGCATCCGTGCCCGCGGACGACTTTGCCACCCGTCCCATCGTGCAGACGACGCGCAAAGCCGCCCCTGCACCCCGTCCTGCTAGCGATCCGTCCGAGACGGCGGCGTTTCTCGCTGCAGCGGCACAGCGCCCCACGGCAGACAGCACGATTCGCTACGCTGCCCCGCAGCAGCCGGTATACACGGCTCCCGAGCCCGAGCTCGAGCCGCCTGTCATGGATCTGGATGATCTTTCCAACCGCCAGTTTGCCTTTGATTCCTGGGCGGCGGCAGATCTGGACGAGACCTCGGGCGGCATGCCGGCGCTCAACATTCCGGTAAACCCCCTGTTTGCAGCTGCCGAGGAACGCGACTCCGCATACGACAACACCGCAGCGTACGCCAACCGCCCGAGCGAACAGGCTCGCGCCGGCCGCATCGAAACCGAGGATTACGGCCAAACGTCGAGCGGCTATTCTCGCGACCCGTTTGCCGCCACGCCCGCTCCCGATTACAACCAAGCAAGCGTAAAGGCAGCCTCGGCATCGTCGTATACCCACGGCACCGACGATAAGCGCGCTGCCGATTACCACACCGAAGAAGAACCGCCGCGCTTTTCGGAGTTTTCGCAGGCGGCAAAGGTTGTCTTTATCGCCATCATAATCGCTCTGCTCAGCGTGATCGCGTTTGAGGGATTCCAGCTGTTCCGCGGCCCCACCGCGTCCGAATCGGCAACGCAGCAAGCAGAGGACGACAACCAGTACCTGGACATCAACACCCTCAAGGGCGACCCCAACAGCTTGGTTTGAACATAGGCTATATGCCGCACCCCTGTTTACGTGCAGTTTTACACTTTTCCGTGATTTCCACGCGCCCATTTCGACACTTTTCCGTAATTTGGGGGCTCGAATTTGACACTTTTCCGTACTTTCATACGGCTGATTTCGACACTTTTCCGGATGTTGGCCGAATAATTGCCGCGTAATCAAGCGCCGTCTGCACATCATTTCGCAGGCGGCGCTTGATTTCTGTCCGCGTGCGTTGATAGACTTCCTCTTGCCCGCAAGGAGCGGGCGCGTTTTATCCAGAGTCGGGGTAGAGAGTTGGCTCCACGATCCCGACGCCAACCGGCCAAGAGGCACGGTGGCCCTGCCAACATCGATGAAAGGAGTCCGTATGGACAATTTCTCCATGCGCAGCGAGCGCAACTTCTACAACCTGATCGTCAAACCGAATCACATGCATCTTCTGGATAAGCCAAATGGCTACGTCTCGGCCATGGTCAAGAGCAGCCTCTCCCACCAGATGCGCTTTACCGTGCAAAAGCTCGAGGAAGAACTCTGCACCGCCGGCAACCCGCACGTGCTGCAGATCAAGCTGCTCGGAGATGACTCGCGCGAGCCGTCGAGTTGGAAGCTCTTTGCCGACGGCACGTGCATCGCGGACGGATCTGGCGCCTTTGCCCGTGAGTGCTTCTGCGAGACAGCCGAGGTGTTCCTGGACCTGTGCCGCGACGCCGTCGAGGCTGCCGAGCTGCGCCAGTGGAGCCAGAGGGAGTATGAGCTGCTGAGTGCCGCGCGCGGGATCGCGGGGGTGTAGGCAGACAGACCAGACAGCTCGTCATACTGGTTGACGCTTCGATTCAAACAGCAGGGCGGAGTCGCGCTTACAGCTCCTCCATGCCAAACCGAATGGCGTTCTCAAAAGGCCTACCTCCCCTCCGCCTTAAGCCTCAGCAGCAGGTCGCCCAGCTCGGGGCACTTGCTGTAAAGGCGCGTCTGAGCTCGCTCGCCCATCCCCCACCGCTGGCGGACTTCCTGGGCGCGCGGGCTCACGTGGTAGTCCCCGTCCATCATCTGCCTGAGCAATTTGGCGGTTATGCGCGCATCGGCCAGAGCACTGTGGGCGTGCCCCGTCGACTCGTCAAACTCGATGCCAAACCACGTTGCCGCGTCGCCCAACGAGACGCGCCCGTGGCTGCCAACGTCCATGATCGAGGTGTAAAACGCCTGCAGATCGGCCCAGTCCGTAGGAAATGCGGAAAGGTCGACGTGTTTTGCCTGGCACTCGGTCAAAAGCTGTCGACGATCCGCCCCGCTCCAGCAAACTATCTGGGCGGAGTAGCGACCGATCCAATCGCTGAGCCTTTTGATCACCACATAGAGCGGATCGGCCATCGCGGTGTCCACGGCCGATATCCCCGTAAGCTCGCGGACGGGAAACGCAACGCCTTCGGTAAATTCCGTCTGCACAAACTGCGAGAACTCACCCATAACGTTGCCGTGGTAATCGAGCTTGACGGCGCCGACCTCGATAATCTCGTTGCGCAGTCCACGGCGCTGACGCTGCTTTGGCACCGGCGCAAACTCAAAGTCCAGCACAATCTGGCGCGCAAAGTTCGTCGTATCGATAGCCGAGATACACGGCGTCTTTTCAGCTGACACGGTTATGGCCTTTCTCCGTTGCCTGCCGCTTGCTACATAGGCGGCTACATTGCCGTAAGGATAGGCGCCCGTGCGGACATGAAAGCGGAACGCAATGCCACGCGCGCCAGGCACACGCCATACAGTCGACCCCAAGAGCGCCGCCCACTCTATTCAAATGGATGAAAAAGATTGAGGCCCGGTGACTTGAATCAGAGGTCATCCCGAGCCCATCAATATGCAGTGTACCTACAGAGGGCTGGTTAATCAAACGGGCTTTCGGTGACGAAGACCTGCGCGTCTGGCCCCAATCGCCCAGCGCCGTCTTCTGCCGCCCTTACGAAAGGCTGCTATTCGAGGGAATCACGTTGCTGTTATTATCGAACATATATTCGTATTTATGACCGCGCTTTGATAGAATGGCAGTTGTTGACGGCAGTTCCATGTGCCGGGCAGCGCCCTCCATGCGACGGGAGGTGATGCCCATGACCGATCTGACTGATTTCGTGAAACTCCTGACCGCTCTGGTCTCGCTCCTCACGGCGCTTATCGGACTTTCCGAGGCACTTAAGCAGCGTACGAAGCAAAAGAAGAGGGGTCGACGCCGTTAAGGCATTGACCCCTTGAACTAAGTAACGGCGCTGCCCAGCTATCACCCTTGGGCTGCCGTCAACTTTATTCTACCCACGGTTGCCAGGTTTAACAAATGAATTTTCAGTAATGGAGCGTCGGAGCTCGCTCGCTCAACCACTTGGCCATCGGATTAGCCGGATTCTGGGACACGCCTTCCGTCCCAGGCCTCTACCGGAAAATGCGTCCCACCCTGAGGCTCGATTCCGGGACACGGTTTCCGTTTGAAGCCCCGATGGGAAAGCGTGTCCCGTTCCGAGAGCTCATTCCGGGATGCAGTTTCCGCTAGAGATGCCACCGGGAAAGCATATCCCGTTTTGGAGCCAAATTCCGGGTCGTAGTTTCCGCCTGAGGGCCGATCCGGAAACGGCATCCCATTCTGAAGCCGAAATCTGGAACGCACTTTCCGCCAAAGGTCGCAAAAGGAAAGCGCATCCCATTCCCAGCATCAAATCAGGACGCGCTTCATTATCCCCGCTCACACATCTCGGCAAACGAGATCAGCTTGACGTCTCCCTTACTCTCCGCTGCATCCCGACATCCCTGCGTAAAGCCGCTTTTTGAGAATAGTGCATAGCTTTTTCGTTGCCGCCTAAAGAGCTCGCTTCGGTATACGAGCTTTTGCAGCACGTCTTCGCCCACCAGTTCATTGCGCCATTTGCACTCCGCAAACAACGCAGCGCCCTCGCCATCGTCAACAATCAAGTCGATTTCTTCCTGCGTATGTGTGCGATTATCCGTCCCCCACCAGCGCCCGACGCTCGCCGGAACCACATCGAACTGGCCCGCCCGCGCAAGTTCGTACACGTATTGTCTGCATATAAGCTCAAAGACCGTACCCATGTAATCCGATATGTGCGGCTCAATGCGCTTATACGCCATCTCGGCCATATCGTTTTGAATCAGCCCGATGTTCTGCGGCACAAACTTGTACCAGAACCTAAACATCTGGTCGCTCAGCAGATACACGGCTCGCTTATTGCTCGTCTCGTTTAGGGGCAGCTCGCGCTCGACAATCCCAAGCGACGCCAGCTTATCCACATAGCTCTTAACGTTGCTCGCAGGGATTCCCGTGGAGCTCGCAATCTCCGAGATTCTCGAGCGCCCCTGGGCAATTGCCTGCACGATCGCATCATATTGCTCGGGATTGCGGCACTCTTGCAATAGCAGGTTACTCGGCTCCTCAAAGAGATAGCCCGTAGGAGTAAGAAAAAGACGTTTGATGTTGTCCTTGAGCGATACGGCAGGGTCGACTTTCTCGATATATGCAGGAATGCCGCCCGTCATGCCGTAGCAAACCGCAGCGTCTTCGCGACCCATGCTCTGCCACAGGCCGAGGGTCGTCGTAAAATCGAGCGGCATGATCTTAAACTGGGCTGTACGTCTTCCGTATAGCGGGCTCTCGTAGCCCAACACCTGTTCCTCCATAAACGAAAGAGACGAGCCGCATAGAATCAGCATGAGCCTGGTCTCTTTGTACAGGTGATCAATCTTGTCTTGCAGCAACGAGCTGATCTCGGGATTCGATTGGGCGAGATAGGGATACTCGTCAATTACGACAATCAAACGTTCCGTGCGAGCCATGGTGGCCAATGCATCGAACGCCTCGTCAAAACTACGAAACGACACACCTGCAGCACCAACCGAACCCGCAAGTATCGCCTGGCTAAAGCCGTGCAGATTTGCCTCTGCATTGGTACGACGAGCTTGAAAGTAAATAGCCTTCTTGCCTTGGATGAACTCTGTGATAAGGCGCGTTTTGCCCACACGACGACGGCCGTAAATCACAGGCATCTCAAAGGAGTCCGTGTCATACAGTCGATTGAGCTCGGACATTTCCGCTGTTCTTCCGATAAACATAGGCCGTCCTTCCTTTACGTTATAGCTAGCTATATTATACCTTCATATAATACAGCTAGCTATAACGTAATCCGACAAGCGGCGCACGCAAAAGGGGCGGTACACCACCGCACGTGGACCGTTCCGGAAAGCGCATCCCATTCTGAACGCCAATTCTGGGACGCGGCTTCCGCTCCAAACAAAAGGCCCCAGCTCGCGATGGAGTTGGGGCCAAAGGCGCAGCGTATGTAGTTGATGCTCAGCGCGAACAGCTCATCAGCAATGCCGTCCGCGCTCTACCCTACCCGCGGTGACGGGCGCGGCTGTACGGCGTATCCACCATGGGCAGATCCGGGCGCAGCTTGCCGTCAAATGCGCGGTAGGCGTTCTGTACGGCGGGCGCCGTGGGGATCGTTGCGATCTCGCCGACGCCCTTGCCGCCGTATGCCACAGGCAGCAGCTCGTCCTTCTCAACGTAGATGGCGTGGATATCCGGAATCTCGGGCGCACGGAACAGCCCGAGCGTACCGTACCTTGCCTGGGGCACGCAGTCCTTGAGCGGCCAGTCCTCGGTCAGTGCATAACCCATACCCATGAGCACGCCGCCTTCGATCTGACCCTGGATGGAGATGGGATTGACCACCTTGCCGGAATCGTGCGCAGCATAGACCTCGCTCACGCGGCCGTCATCATCCAGAATGACCACATGCGTGGCAAAACCGTAGCAGATGTGGCTCTTGGGGTTGGGAACGTCGGCGCCCAGCTTGTCGGTCGGCTCCAGGTACACGTACCCAAACTCGCAGCCCTCGAGCGCCTTGATGGCGGCAGCGGGATCTTGAGGATGCATACCCTGGCCGGCGACGAGTTCCTGTGTGTGCAGCTGATAGGCGCGACCGTCGTCGTACTCGATCTTGACGCCATCACCATGGGCGCTCACAGGAGCCTCGGGTGCGGACTTGCCGGCCTCGATGTCAAGCATGGCATCGCGCAGCAGGAAGGCGGCACCGCGCACGGCCTCGCCGGTCACGACCGTCTGACGCGAGCCAGACGTGGTGCCGGAGTCGGGAGCGTTCTCGGTGGAGCACTCGCCGTTAGCAATGCAGCTCAGCGGCAGACCGCATGCCTCGGCAACGTCCTGCAAAAAGACGGTGTTGCAGCCCTGGCCGATGTCGGACGTGGCGGCGTAGACCACGGCGCGGCCATCCTCGACGCGAATCTTGCAGCGGCCGGCATCGGGCAGGCCCACGCCCACGCCGGCATTCTTCATGGCGCAGGCAATGCCGGCGTGGCCGGGATGCGCGTAGTAGGCGTCCTTGACCTCGAGCAGCGTCTCCTTAAGCGCCGTGGAGCAATCGGCAATCTGGCCGTTGGGCAGAACCTCGCCCGGCTCGATAGCGTTACGGTAGCGGATCTCCCACGGATCCAGGCCGACTTTCTCGGCCAGCAGGTCGATCAGGCTCTCGAGCGCAAACTCGGACTGGCAAACGCCAAATCCTCGGTACGCACCGGCGGGCGGGTTGTTGGTGTAGTAGCCAAAGCCGCGGATGTCGGTGTTCTGGTACTTGTAGGGGCCAACGGCATGCGTGCAGGCGCGCTCGAGCACCGGACCGCACAGCGACGCGTAGGCGCCGGTGTCAAAGTTGATCTCGCAGTCCAGACCGGTAAAGTTGCCCTCGGCGTCGCAACCCAGCGTAAAGGTGCCGTCCATGGCATGACGCTTGGGATGGAAGGCAAGCGACTCGGCACGCGTGAGCTTGCACTTCACGGGACGCTGGAACTTATATGCGGCGAGCGCAGCCAGGTGCTGGATGGACACGTCCTCCTTGCCGCCAAAGCCGCCGCCCACGAGCATGGTCTCGACGACCACGCGCTCGGGTTCGTTATCCCAGCCAAACATGTGGGCACACTCTTTGCGCGTATCGTAGGCACCTTGATCGGTCGACTGCACCTTGACGCCGTTCTTGTACGGGAAGGCGACGGCGCACTCGGGCTCCAAGAAGGCATGCTCGGTAAAGGGCGTGGTAAAGCGCTGCGTCACGGTGAACGCGCTCTCCGCCAGTGCCTTGGCGGCGTCGCCACGCGTCACGTGACGGCTCTGGCATACATTGTCCTTGAGCTCCACCGTGTTGCCAAAGGCAAAGAAGCTGTCGTGCAGGCGTGGGGCGTCGGCAGCCCTGGCCTCGACAATGTTACGCACGGGCTCCAGCGGCTCGTAGTCAATCTTTACGAGCTTCTTGGCCTTCTCGAGCGTCGCCTCGTCCTCGGCAACCACCAGCACGATGGCGTCACCCACGCAGCGGGTGATATCGCCCTGGGCGATCATGACGTCCCAGTCCTGGATAAGGTGGCCGACCTGGTTGACTGGCACGTCCTCGGCGCGCAGAATGCCCACCACGCCGGGCAGGGCCTCGGCCTTGGAGGTATCGATGGAGAGCACGCGGGCGCGCGGGTACTTGGAGCGCACGGCGCTGGCATAGGTCAGGCCCGGCTGATCGAGTTCGTCGATGTCGTCGGGGTACTTACCCTCGCCGAGCACCTTCTTGCGCACGTCGATACGGAAGGCACGCTTGCCCACGCCGTAGTCGTCGCCGCGCTCCAAGTCCTCGTCGATCTGCTTTTCGCCGCGGAGCACCGCGGCCGCCAGCGAAATGCCCTCGATGATCTTTTTGTAGCCAGTGCAACGGCAGACGTTGCCGCGGATGGCGTACTTGATCTGCTCCTCGGTGGGCTCGGGATCCTCGGCGATGAGCGCTGCACCCGCCATGACCATGCCGGGGATGCAAAAACCGCACTGCACGGCGCCCACGGCGCCAAAGGCGTACACAAAGGCCTCGCGCACGTCCTCGGGCAGGCCCTCGACGGTCACGATGTTGCGGCCGGCGGCAAGAGCGGTGGTCAGCACGCACGCCTTGACGGCCGCACCGTCCACGTGGATGGTGCAGGTGCCGCAGGCGCCCTCGGAGCAGCCGTCCTTGGCGGAGTGAATGTGCAGGTCGTCGCGCAGATAACGCAGCAACGGTTTGTTTTGGGTCGTCGTGCGCTCGACGCCGTTAACGGTAAAAGTGAATTCCTGTGCCATGGCGATTCCCCTCTACACGCCGGCGGCGATGCCGGTGCGGTCGTGGATGGCGCCGTGCGGGCAGACGACGGCGCACATGCCGCACGACAGGCAGTCCGCGCCGTCGATATGGGCGCAGTTGTCCTCGATGCGGATAGCGCCGGCAGGGCACTTTTTGGCGCACATGCCGCAACCGATGCAGCTCGTGTCGCAGATCTTGCGCGCAATGGCGCCCTTATCGGTGTTGTTGCAGCGCACCAGGATGTTCTGGTAGCCGGGAACGAAGGCAATCACGCGCTGCGGGCACGCCATGCCGCACAGGCCACAGCCCGTGCACTTTGAGCGATCCACGCGAGCGATGCCATCGACCAGCGCAATGGCGCCGTGGGGGCAGGCCGTGACGCAGGCGCCACAGCCAATGCAGCCTTCGTTGCAGCGGGCGTCGCCGCCTGCGGAGGCACAACCGCTTCCGCAGGCAACGTAGGCCACGTTATGTTGAATGGATTTGGCCATAAGAGACTCGCCTATTTCTTAAGAAGGTACGGATAGTTGTCGCGCACGGCCTTGATGGTCAGGCGGACGGCCTCGGGAAGGCCGGTGTTGACGGCATCGACCGAGACGGTGCGGACCGTGCCGGCGACGCGGACCTTAAAGTGATCCTCGTCCACGGCCAGGAAGCCCTCGTTCTCGGAGTTCTCCATGTCCTGCTCGCTCCAGAACAGGGTGAGTTTGTCCTTGTAGGGACGACCCTCCTGGTAGGGGCAGAACACGGCGCAGTTGCCGCACTCGTTGCACATGCCGTCGACGTGAACGACCTGATGCTTGGCCAGGCCCGGCACCTTGATGGCAACGTTGGCGCGGTTGGGGCACACGTCGCAGCAGACCTCGCACACCGAACCGCAGCCCAGGCAGCGGGTCTTGGTGCAGTTGCGCTTGTCGCGGCACAGCGACCCCTTGCGCTCGTAGCAGGTGTCCTCGCGACCGGCCTGAGCATTCTGGTCGGCGTACTTGTTAAAGTCCGCGCCGGCGATGGCGCGGGCGACTTCGGCGGCGTCGGCAATAGCCTCGACCACGGTGGCCGGACCGCGACGGCAATCGCCTGCAGCCCAGACGCCCTCGACGCCGGTGGAGGTGGCGGCAAGGCGGCCGCGACGGTCGTGCTCGACGCCCGCGGCGTCGTACAAGCTGGCATCGATGCCCTCGCCCACGGCGCAGATCACCGTGGTGGCGGGAAGCTCAACGGTCTCGCCCGTGGCGACAGGGCTGCGACGGCCGCTTGCATCCGGCTCGCCAAGCTCCATAACGTCGCAGGTCAGCACGGCGCCGTTAAGTGCCTTGGGCGCCAGCAGCTCGCAGAACTCAACGCCGTCGGCAAGAGCAAGATCAAGCTCTTCCTCGTCGGCGGGCATCTGCTTCTTGGTGCGGCGATACACCAGGCGCACGTTCTTCACACCAGCCAGGCGCCTGGCCACGCGAGCCGCGTCCATGGCGGTGTTGCCGGCGCCGATGACCACGACGTCCTCGCCCAGCTCGAGCTTCTCGCCCTTCTTGGCGGCCTCGAGGAACTCCAGCACGTCGAGCTCGGCGCCCTCGCCCAAGCCCGCTGAGCCGGGCATCCAGGCGCCGGTGGCCACGACTACGTCGGTAAAGCCCTGGGCCTTGAGGTCGTCAATGGAATCCACGCGAGCGTTGAGCTGCACCTTGGCGCCAAAGGCCAGGCAGAGCTCGGCATCGTGGGAGATATCGTCGCTCGCAATACGGAACTCGGGGATCACGTGACGGACCACGCCGCCGAGCGAGTCGCGGGCCTCAAAGATGGTGACGGGCACGCCGGCACGCGTCAGGAAGAACGCCGTCGCCAGACCGGCCGGGCCGCCGCCGATAACGGCAACGTTGCGCTCGCCGTCGTTGGCGATGGCCTGGGCGCGCAGCTTGGGCAGCACGGCGGACATGGCCTCACGGGCGGCCTTGAGCTTGCTGGCGCGAATCTGGGCACCCTCGGGCTCGTAGAACGCACGCTCGCAGGCACGGCCGCAGGGATGCGGGCAGATGGTGCCGGTAATGAACGGCAGGGCGTTGCGCTCGATGATGATGTTGAGCGCGTCCTCGTAGCGGCCCTCGTCAACAGCCGCCAGGTAGGCGGGAATATCCTGCTGGATGGGGCAGCTCGTACGGCACGGCGTGGTAAAGCAGTCGGAAAGCGGGCTCTTGCCGGCGACCTTGCGGTCGGGCAGCGGACGCAGCGGCTTCTTGTAGAGCGGGTTGGTAAGCGAATCGGTCTGGATCGCGGTCACGGCCTCGAGCGAGACGCCCGCGAACGGCTTGCCGTCCAGGTCGGTAAACTCGCCAGCCATCTGGCTAAAGCGCTCGTAACCGCCGGGCTTGAGCACGTCGGTCGCCAGGGTGACGGGCCAAATGCCGGCATCGTACAGGGCGCGGATGTTGTAGACCGTGGCACCGCCGGAGTAGCTGATGCGCAGCTTGCCATCGAACTGCTCGGTAATGCGGCGGGCAGCCTCGATGGTCAGCGAGAACAGCGAACGGCCCGACATGTACATCTCGGTGGAGGGCAGCTCGTTTCTCGTCACGTCGACGGGGAACGTGTTGGTCAGCTTGACGCCAAACTCCAGGCCGCGCTCGGCGCACAGGGCAATCAGGCGCTCGAACATGGGCACGGCGTCGACCCACTGCAAGTCCTCGCGGAAGTGCGTATCGTCGAAGACGATGTAGTCAAAGCCCAGCTCGTTGAGGCGCTGGCGGGCAAACTCATAGCCCAGCAGCGTGGGGTTGCACTTGATGTAGGTGTTGAGGCCCTTCTCGGTGATCAGATAGGTCGCGATGCGCTCGATCTCCGCCGGCGGGCAGCCGTGCAGGGTGGACTCGGTGATGGAGTTGGAGACGCGCGCCGGGATGGACTCGACAAACGCGGCATCGACATGCTCAAACTTGTCCAGGTTAGCGAGCGCCCATGCGCGGCACTCGTTCCAGACGTCGGAGCCGCTGGCGTCCTTCATGCCCTCGATGTAGGCATCGACCTTGGGGCTCTTAATACCCTCCAGGTCATAGCCCACCGACATGTTGAAGACAAAGCCGTCCGGGCTGCCCAGACCATACTCGCGAGCGATCAGGTGACAGGCAAACCATGCCTTCACGTACTCGGCAAAGGCCTGCGGAACCTCGAGCTCGGTCGACCATTCGCAGTTGTAGCACTCGTCCTGCGCCACAATGCAGGGCTTGTTGACGCAACGGGAAAGCTCCTCGCCGTCCATAACCTGGACGGTCTTGAGCTCAAAGAAGCGGGAACCGGCCACGTAGGATGCCACGATGTTCTGGGCAAGCTGTGTATTGGGGCCGGCGGCCGGGCCAAACGGAGTCTCGATGCGCTCGTCAAAAATGGGAAGCGCACCCTCCTGGTTGGTCGTGACCATCTTGCGCACGCCAAAGATGGCGTCCTGGGTCTTGTGCTCCTCGATGATCCAGTTCATCAGCTGCGAAAACGGGATCGGCCTCATGATGTCGCTCATAATGAGCTCCTCTCTGTAACGCCCGGCGAGACCGCGCGGCGGGCGCAAATACGGTGTAGCGCTAGCACAGCGCCGGCGACCCCGCGGAGGTCGCCTATACGCGCGTCGGATGCGGCGAAACATCCGACGCGCGCGAATCTACTTGTGAATTAGTAGGTGCGATCGTTGAGCGTGCTCCAGAGCTTCTTGGACTCAGCCATGGTCCACGCGTTGATCTTGTCCTCATCGATACCGACAAACTCGCGATCCTTGTACAGGACGCGGCCGTTGATGATGGTGGTGCGGCAGTTTTTGCCCATCATGCCAAAGAGCATGTGGCCGTCGATGTTCTCCTCGCTCAGCGGCGTAAAGGGCTTGTAGTCCATAACGATGACGTCGGCGGCAGCGCCGGCCTCGAGCACACCGAGCTTGCGATCGAAGTACTTGCTCGCCATCTTGGCGTTGTTCTCGAACAGCATGGTCATGGCCTCGCACCAGCCGACGTTGGGCATGGCGGCGTTGTGGCGCTGAATGATCAGGAAGACCTTGAGGCTCTCGAGCATGTCGTGGGTGTAGGCGTCGGTGCCCATGCACACGGGGATGCCGCGGCGGAAGAACTCAAGCACGGGGGCGCAGCCCACGGCGTTGCCCATATTGGATTCGGGGTTGTTGACGAGCCAGGTGCCGGACTCCTTGACGATGTCCATCTCGGCGGGCGTCACGTGGATGCAGTGGCCGAGCATGGTGTCGGGACCCAGCAGGTTGTGTTGCAGCAGGCGCTCGACGGGGCTGATGCCGCCGCGGTTGAGGCGGGAATCCCACACGTCATTCATGCCCTCGCACACATGGATGTGGAAGCCGGTCAGGCCGTTGTTGGCCTCGGCCATCTTGTCCATGGTCTCGTCCGACAGCGTAAAGGTGGCGTGACCGCCAAACATGGCGGCGATCATATGGTTGTCGTTATCGCGACGCTCCTTGGCGGCCCACTGGGCAAATTCGGCGTTCTCGGCAATGGCCTGGTCGCACTTTTCCTGGCCACGGCGGTCGGAGACCTCGTAGCACAGGCACGAGCGCATGCCCAGCTCCTGAGCTGCATCCTTAATGGTAAAGAGGCTACCCGGGATCTCGCAGAAGCTCGCGTGGTGATCGAAAATCGTGGTGACGCCATCGCGGATGGAGTCAAGAATCGTGGCATAGGCGCTGGCCTTGGTGCCGTCGAGCGTCAGGTTGCCATCGATCTTCCACCACTGCTGCTCAAGATTCTCCAGGAAGTTGGTGGGGTTGCAGCCCTTAATGGCAAGGCCGCGGGCCAGACCCGAGTAGATGTGGGTGTGGCAGTTGATGAGTCCGGGCATGATGAGGTTGCCCTGGGCGTCGACGTACTCGGCATCCGGGTACTTGGCCTTGAGCTCGCACTCGGGGCCCACTTCGACGATCGTATCTCCGTCAATGGCGACCGCACCGTTTGGAATGAACGGGGTCTGAGCGTTGCGGGTAAAAACGGAACCGTTAGCGACCAGAAGCATGGATGCTCCCTTCAACATCAGGGGCGGGGTTTGACACCTCTGACATGGCGGAGTGCGAAGCGCCGGCCTACACCGGAAACGGGCCCTCTCCCGTCAACGCTTCACCAAAGGGACAAACCCTTTGAAGTGCGGCTTGGCGCCGCATGACGTCGGCGGACGAGGCGATGCGTCCGCCGACGAATAGCACCGAATTGGTTACTTCTTGCTCTCGGGCAAGACCAGATCCACGGCAGCGTCCTTGGCGGCATCGATGTGCTGAGCCACGACCGGCGTCTGCGGAAGAATCAGGTTAAGGACAATGGCCATGATGGCGGTGGGGGTCACGGCGTTGGAGCCGATGACGGTGGATACCCAGGTGGGCATACCCTCGCCGACAAGGCAACCGCTGGCCATCCAGATACCCAGGCCAAAGACGACGGAGGTACCGACGATGGTGGTGGTGCGCTGCGTGAGGCCCTCGCGGGTGAACATGCGCACGCCGTTCATGGTGATGGTGCCAAAGACGCCGACGGTCGCGCCGCCGATGACGGGCTGCGGGATGGCGGAGAGCACGGCGGAGAGCTGCGGGAACAGACCGGCGATGGCAAAGACGGCCGCGATGATCACAAAGACCCACTTGTTGACGACCTTGTTGGAGCAGATGATGCCCACGTTCTGGCCAAGGGCGCTGGTGGGAAGACCGCCCAGCAGGCCGCCGACCATAGAGGTGAGGCCCTGGGACACGATAGCGCCGGAGAGCTCGCGCTCGGTGGGCATACGGTCGATGGAACCCAGGCAGGCGGCGGAAACGTCACCGATAACCTGGATGGCAACCATGGGGAACACGACGGCGAGGGTAATGCAGACCTCGGGATCAAACTCGAGCGCGTAGGGCATGAGCTTGGGAAGGGCGAAGACCTGAGCGGTGGCGACGCTGGAGAAGTCGATCATGCCAAAGGGGATGGAGACGATCATGCCAACGATCATGCCAAAGAACACGGATCCCAGCTTGAGCGTGCCCTTGCCAAAGTTGGCGAGCGCAAAGACCACGGCAAAGGTGATAAGGGCGACGCACCAGGCCTGCGGGGTGCCCCACAGCGGCGTGCCCATACCGCCGGCCATATACTTGACGGCCGTGGGATACAGCGAAACGCCGATGGAGAAGATGACCGTACCGGTCACGACGGGAGGGAACAGCCACTTAATCTTGCTGTAGGCCAAACCAAAGAGGACCGCGACGGCACCGCCGACAATCTCGCCGCCCAGCAGCGCGCCAAAGCTAAAGCCCGAGGCACCCATGGCCTGCAGGGCCGGCAGGAACGCGAACGAAACGCCCATGACGATGGGCAGGCCGCCGCCGATGCGACGGAAGGGAGCAAAGGCCTGAAGGGCCGTGTCGATTGCCGAAAGAATGAGCGCGACCTGAATGATGTCGGTGCTCTGCTGGCTATTAAAGCCGTAGACGCCGGCCATGATGACCGCCGGGGTAATGATGCCGGCAAACGATGCCAGTACGTGCTGAAGGGCACACGGGATCATTTCCTTAACGGGCGGCATGCCCTCACGAGTAAACAGGGCTTCAGTGCCGTTCGTAACCGTCTCCTGGGCCATTTGACCACCAATCCTCGAAATAGTTGTTTTCGCATCTAACGCTCTATTGTGACGCAGTGCGGGGGTGAGGTTGTGCCTTCGTTGCATATCGTATTAAAGATGATTCTCATTCTCAATAATAATTTTTTGTTATCAGACTATTGTTGAGCTGAGACAATGCATTTCCGCAGGTCAAGAAAGTGTCTGGCCAAACTAACATCTAACTTTTCTTTTGGTCGACCGTTTACCGCCAAATTCCTACCGCTCGTCCGTATTACGCAAGGTACCTGCGAATATGCGAGTTAATAGACACCGTGTTACCATGAGAAAAAATTGTTATGACATTTCCGATTTCACCCCAAGGAGTTGCCCGTGAACGAGACCGTACGTCGCTTTTTGCCGATGGTCGATTTCCTGGAGCAGATACTCGGCAAAAACAGCGAAATCGTGCTGCACGATTTCTCGGATCCCGACCATGCCATTGTCGATATTCGCAACGGTATCGTGAGCGGGCGCAAGATTGGCGGACCCGCTACCGATCTGGCACTCAAGATCATGCACGACGCCAAGTATCGCGATCTGCCGTTTATTACGGGCTACGAGGGGCGCGGTGCCGGTGGCAAGACGTTGGAGTCAGCGACGTACTTTATCCGCGAGGATAATGAGATCGTCGGCATGCTCTGCGTCAACACCGACCTTTCCACGGTACGCTCCATCAACGCCATGGCGCAGCAGCTCATGGCGTGCTTCGACGCGGCGCCGACGCGCACGGAGCCCGCCCCTATCGAGGTCGAAAGCCTTTCGGAGTCCACACAGGAGCTCATCGACCGCAGCATTGCCGAGTTGCTGAGCGCGCGCGGGCTGGATGTAGCGTCGCTTGGCCAGAGCGACCGCGTGGACGTCATTCGCCACCTCAACGGCAACGGCGTGTTTATGCTCAAGGGCGCCGTGGCCTGCGCCGCCACCGCGCTGGGCATCTCGGAGCCCAGCGTCTACCGCTACCTGCAAAAAGTTCGCAAGGAGGGCTAAACGTGATCCCTTGGGGACGAAGGGAAACGGATCATTTTTGTCGCATCGCTTGACAAAAGACCCTGCAGCTCGCACGCGCTGCAGGGTCTTTTTGCATGTCATGTTTAGTTGTTACCAACACCTTAGAGAGCGGCGACAACCTCGATCTCGACCAGACCGCCAGCCGGAAGGGCGGCAACCTGGAAAGCGCTGCGCGCGGGGAACGGAGCCTCGAACTTGGAGGCGTAAATCTCGTTCACGGCGGCAAAGTCGGCGATGTCGGCCAGGTAGACCGTGGTCTTGACGACATCGGCAAACGTGGCGCCGGCAGCGGTCAGCAGAGCCTCGACGTTGGCGAGGGACTGCTTGGCCTGGGCCTCGACACCCTCGGGCAGCTTGCCGGTCGCGGGATCGATGCCCAGCTGGCCGGACAGGAACACCATGTTGCCAGTCTGGATACCGGGGGAATACGGGCCGATGGCTGCGGGTGCGTTATCGGAAGACACGACGGTCTTGCTCATGTTTTTCTCCTTACGATCAAATAGAGAGCGTGAGCGCGGCGTTCACACCGGGAGGCACAGTTCGGTCTGAACACCGCGCTTGATTGGGATAGTAGGGGATGAGTTTGCCCGATGCAAGATAATTATCAGCCTTCGAGAATATTTTATCGCCCAACGGTTTCCCCGGACCGCTGAACGGTTCTCATATGAAGCAGCCAGTCCAAGCTGCTGAAGACTTTATCCCGCTTAGAGCACGGGCATCGCCTGCCGCGATGGCACCACTATACTTTTGATTATCTGAGCATTTTGAAAGGCAGGATATGACCGCAACCGCCAGTCGAACCACCAACCGTAGACCCGAGCTCTTGGCCCCCGCCGGAGGCCCGGAGCCCTTCGCCGCCGCACTCGCTGCCGGGGCAGACGCCATCTACTGTGGCATGGGCAGCTTCAACGCCCGCCGCAAGGCAACGAACTTTACCGACAAGGCCTTTGAGCAGGCCTGCCGCGCTGCACACCTGGCCGGCTCGCGCGTCTACGTCACGGTCAACATCGTCATCAAGCAGTCCGAGATGGCCGATGCGTTGCAACTCATCCATCGCTGCTCCACGCTGGGCGCCGATGCCTTCATCATCCAGGACTGGGGTCTGTTCTTTGAGGTCAAGCGCACGATGCCCGGCATCGAGACGCATATCTCGACCCAGGCGAACATCCATGACGACCGCGGAACCATCTGGTGCCGCGAGCAGGGCGCCGACCGCGTGACCCTCTCGCGCGAGCTCTCCATCGACGAGATCGCCGCCATCCACGACGCCGCGCCCGATGTCGACCTCGAGGTCTTTAGCCACGGTGCCATCTGCTTTTGCTACTCGGGTCTGTGCCTGCTGTCGAGCTTTGCCATGGCGGGCCGCTCGGCCAACCGCGGCATGTGCGCCCAGCCCTGCCGCCTGCCCTACGAGCTGATCGACGAGAACGGCCGCACGCTCTCCCCCGCCGGTCGCGAGCGCGCGCTGTGCCCGCGCGACACCAACACTTCGCAGCTTGTTCGCCGTCTGTATGACGCCGGCGCCGCATCGCTCAAGCTCGAGGGCCGCATGAAGGCTCCCGATTACGTGTATTCCATCGTCGACGTGTATCGTCATCAGATTGACGATATGCTGGCCGATGTTTCGACCTCTAAGGACGAGAAAGCCGCCCGCCAGCGCCAGCTCAAGCGCTGCTTTAACCGCGACTTTACGCACGCCTATCAGGACGGCACCTCGGGCGACGAGATGATGAGCTATGAGCGTTCCAACAACCGCGGCCAGATCGTGGGCACGGTGCTGGGCAGCCGCCCGGCCAACCGAGATGTGCGCGGCCTCAAGCCCGACGACCGCCGTCGCCGCGCCGCCATCGCCCGCATTGAGCTGTTTGAGCCCGTGGGCAAGGGCGACCTGCTGGAGCTTCGCCACGACGATGAGTTCGATCAGTTCCTAACCACTATCGCTACCGATGATGCCGCCGCCGGTGACATCATCGAATGTCGCGTGCCCCGCAGCATGCCCGAGGGCTGCCGCGTGCGCATCATCCGCAGCCAGCGCGCCATCGACGCCGCCGGCGCCGCGCTCAAGCGCGACGTGCTGCGCCGCCGCGCCGTTGATGTAACCGCTGTGGCGCGTTTGGGCGAACCGTTTGTCGTCACGCTCACCTGCTGCGACGCCCCATCGCTTACGGCCACGGCCACGGGCTTTACCGTCGAGGCTGCCAAGACCCGCGCCGTCGAGGCATCCGATCTGGTTGAGCATGTGGGCCGCATGGGCTCCTCTCCCTTTGAGGCCGCGAGCTTTGATGTGGCGCTCGATGAAGGCTGCGGCATGGGCTTCTCCGCTGTGCACAAGGTACGCACCGCCGCTTGCAAGGCGCTGGAAAAGGCCATTCTGGCGCCGTACGAGGAGCGTGCCCGCACGCTCGAGCTGCCGGCGATTGTCACCAGTGATTCCCGCCCCGCGCCCGAGCACTACCGCGATGAGCCGCAGATCTGCGCCACCGTCACCTCGCTCGAGGCCGCCGAGGCCGCTCGCGCCGAGGGTGCAACGCGCATCTACATGACCACCGACGCGCTCGATGCGGCCGAGCTCTCCCCCGCCGATGCGCTTGAGCAGGGCATCGTACCCGTACTCGACGAGGTCTGCCGCGCCGTTGACCACGTACGCGTCGACCCGTGGGTTGTTGCCGGCGCCACGGTCGCTATTGGCAACATCTCTGAGCTTGCCCTGGCCGCCCAGGTTGGCGCCACGGCGGAGATCCGCTCTTGCCTGCCTGTGCACAACACGCCTTGCATGGAGGCACTTGCCGAGCGCGGAGCCGGCACGTTTTGGCTCTCGCCCGAGATCACGCTCGACGAGATCGTCTCGCTCGGCGCCGCCGCGCCCGCGGCTCTGGGCATCACCGTCTTTGGCCGCCCGCGCGTCATGACAAGCGAGCATTGCATTCTGCAGGTTGCCAACGGCTGCATCCACGATTGTGCCAACTGCCGCCTGCGCGCCCGCAAGCTGTCGCTCAAGAATATCGACGGCAAGGTCATGCCGGTGCGCACCGACATCCACGGCCGCTCACGCCTGTACGACGCCTACCCCATCGACCTTACGCCCCAGGTACCACAGCTGCTCGACGCCGGCGTCCGTCGTCTCATGGTGGACGGAACGCTGCTCGAGGCCGATGAGATTGGCCGTGCCGTCGCTCGCGTCCGTCGCGCTGTCGAGGCGGCTCAAGCCGGCCGCAAGCCGGCCGCCCGCCTGCGCGGCGCCACCTCGGGCTGCATGTTTGTGGGAATTAGCTAACCGAAAGGTTTACACGTGAACGAAGAACCTCAAGTCCTCTATTGCGACGCCTGGCTCATGGCCATCGACAAGCCCGCCGGCATGATCGTCCACGGTGACGGCACCGGCGAGCGCACACTTACCGACTACGCCAGCGACCTTTTGCTGGCGATGGGCGACGGCTTTGCCGCGACCGACATGCAGCCGCTCAACCGCTTGGACCGCGACACCACCGGCGTGGTGCTGTTCTCGCTCGACAAGCAAACGCAGCCCGCCTTTGACCAGATGATCATCGACCACGCGTTCGAAAAGCACTACCTGGCGCTCGCCGAGGGCAAGATCGACTGGAACGAAAAGCTCATCGACAAGCCCATCGCGCGCGACCGCCACGATAGCCGCAAGATGCGTGTCGGCGCCAGCGGAAAGCCCTCTCAGACGCGCGTCAAGGTGCTCAAGCGCCTTAAGAGCCGCCGCGGCCTGCCCACGCGTTCGTATATCGATGTCGAGCTGCTCACCGGCCGCAAGCACCAGATCCGCGTGCATCTGGCCAGCGAGCATCATCCCCTGGTTGGCGACGACCTGTACGGAACGCCGCGTCCTTGTGGCCTCATGCTCCACGCCCACAGCGTGTCCTTTACGCATCCCGTAACCGGCGAGCACATCCACATCGAAGCCCCCTGCCCCTGGGAGCCCTAAAACCTGCCAAATAGGGACAGGTTTATTTTGGCAGGTTTTATCTGGGCAAACGTCAAAACCACCACGATGGCTCAGCCGTGGCGCCAAAACGTCTCGATCTGTAACAGTTAGAACCCATTTTCCGGTCTATCTGTTACAGATCGAGACATTCGAATCCCCCGCAAGAGAAAATCTCAATCTGTAACAATAACTCGGCAAAATCGGTCCCAGCTGTTACAGATCGAGACAAAGGGACGGCGCGGTTCGGAAGTATCTCAATCTGTAACATCTAGCCCACTTTTAACGGTCCAGTTGTTACAGATTTAGACAAACCGGTAGACAACAAAAGCGGCAACGCCCGGGATGGACGTTGCCGCTTTTCTACTGAGAAAACTAAATGGCATTGGCCTTAGCCTGCCCCCGCTCGCTAGACCGTGATGACGTTGTCCATCGACTGGTACTTGGCGGGCACCTCGCCTGCGGTAATAATCGTTGCATCGCGAAAGTCCGCGAACTTGACGGGCGCCACCATGCCAAATTTACTGGCGTCCGAGATTACGAAGCGTTTGGCCGTATGACGCATCGAGATACGCTTGACCTGCGCTTCCTCGATATCCGGCGTGGTGAGACCTTGCTCGGCGGCGATGCCATTGGAACCCCAAAAGCCGCAGTTGAAGTTATAGCGGTCCAGGGTTGCCAAGGCATCGGGACCGACGAGCGCCTCGGTCTCGGGCTTGAGCTCACCACCCAGCACAACGGCGCGCATACCGCGCAGGGCGAGATGCTGGGCATGGAGCACAGAATCGGTCACATAGGTGACGCCGTCGAGATGCGGAAGATGCTCGATGAGCTTGAGGGTCGTGGAGCCCGAATCGATATACACAAAGCTATCGGGCTCCACCAGGGCCGCGGCGCGGGCGCAGATGCGCTCCTTGTCATCGTTATGGAGATCACTGCGCTCGCTGATCGTCAGGTCGCGCGTCACGTGCGCGCGCTCCAGACTCGTCGCGCCTCCGTGCACCTTGGCGATACGGTGCGCGCGGTCGAGCGTTTGCAAGTCACGGCGAATGGTGGACGGTGTCACGCCCAGGGCCTCGGCAAGCTCCGGCACGGTAACCGAGCCGGTCTGCTGCACCATCGACACGATCGCATTGAGCCTATCTTCCGCAAGCATCGCTTACTCCTCCTCGGGGTACACGACTCCCCAATCGGCGCGGAGCTTGGTCATCAGCTCCATAACATCAGAAGCATAGCCCAGAAGTTCGCGCTTCGAATCATCGCCAGCAACGGCCTTCTCCAGGTCGGCCATCTCATAGCAAAGGGCGTAAGCCTCGGTGCCGGCGTTGACCTCCTCGCGGTGGCCATCCTCAGTCCACACGATGGTCGCGTGATCGGCACGCGGATACTCGTTGACCTCGATATAGCACTTATCGAAGCTGATGACCGAGCGCTTGGGCTGCTTGGAGTGGAGCGTAAGGCTCACGACGCCCAGCTGTTGCTCGGCATTACGGCAGACAATGCCACCCGCGACGTCAACGCCAGTCTCGCAGGTATTGCCCAGAGACACGACCTCGGCGGGTTGGCTGGCCATAAACAGGCGCATGACGGAGAGCGCATACACGCCAATATCGAGCATGGCACCGCCGGCAAGACTACGGTTGTAGAAGCGGTTAGTCAGGTCGCCGTACTCCTTATAGCTGCCAAAGTTGAGCTGGACGAAGTTCATGTGGCCAAAGTCACCCGCATCCATACGGCGGCGCAGCTCCTGATACAGCGGCATGTGGAGCACCGTGGTGGCATCCATAAGGACCACGTTGTGCTCGTCGGCAATGGCGCGGGCCTCGTCGAGCTCGGCGGAGTTGAGGGTAATGGCCTTCTCGCAGAGCACGTGCTTGCCGGCGGCCAGCGCGGCACGCAGATAGGTAATATGCGTGTTGTGCGGCGTGGTGATATAGACGGCGTCGATGTCCGGATCGGCGTAGAGGTCCTCGACCGTTTCATAGACCTTCTCGATGCCATACTGCTCAGCAAAAGCTTGAGCCTTGGACAGCGTGCGGTTGGCGACACCCGCAAGCTTGCGGCCGGCAAGAGCGAGAGATTGGGCCATCTGGTTGGCAATAACGCCGCAACCGATCACAGCCCAACGGAGCTCGGGAGCCGTAAAGATGTCCTCAGGGAACGGCTTGTCCTGGACCGAAGCGAATGCTGCTTTGGCGGCTGCCGCGGCGTCGAGTGGAACCTGCTTGGAATCTGCCATATGTGCCTCCTGGGTCATGGAGCGTCTAACATTTCTGCCGTCTCTATATTCGCACAAATTAGCGCGTATGTGCGTGCTTTTGCGTATATAACCGCCAAATGGTCAAAATACAGCCGCAGACGGCGCTTATACACGCATAGCCACGCAATCCTACGCACGTAAATACGCACAAATGCGCACTAATCATTACTCGGAGACGGGGAATTCTGCTTAGAACTCGAAAGACAGGATGATCCGCTTCGCCTCGTCGCTCATGGCGCACTGCAGCTCTAAGGACCGTCCCAAACAGCCGACAGAAAAGGAACGTTCCAAACTGCAGACAGAAAAAGAACGTCCCCAGGCGCCGGCATTTCAAGAGCACTCATTTAAGTCTGTCCCCAATGAGTGGGAGTAATCAGAGACCCTTTGCGAGGGAGGCCGGACGTGGCCTTCCTCGTTTTTATTCATGGACTTTAGTCCGTGCCGCGCGGCATAGAAAGCCACCCGCTCAGCGGGTGGAGGCCAATTTCCGCTACGCGACAAAAACCTTCCCCCTAGCATGAGGATTGTTCAGGTCATCATACTAGGGGGAAGGTGATTGCTGTGGCCCAGAAAGCCAACAGCCTCGCGCACACGAAATGGCTGTGCAAGTACCTCATCGCACCGAGGCCAAGCTCATCGCCGCCATCGTCGAGAAGCACCCCGAGGTGCGCTTTGCCGCGAGCCGCACCTCGGCCCACGCCGACCTCTACGACCGCATGGAGCAGGCCCTGTGCGAGCGCGTGGCCAACGCGGTGGATGTCGTCCGCTCCAACATCAGCCCCGCGCTTCTTGTCCACACCGGTCCAAACCTCGTGGGTGTGGCGGTCCAGGGACTCTAGTGGAGGCGGGGCGTCCTGCCCCAAAAACAAATGCAAAAGACGAGCACTTCTTGCCGCTCAATTGGCAAGAAGCGCTCGTCTTTTCTTAACGCGTTGTATGGCGGAGAGAGCGCAAGTTACGCGAGCGCCCTTCTTGCCAGCTCGGCCGCGCCGAGGATTCCTTGGTCGCCGCCGCAGCCCGGGGCGCAGATGTAGCTCTCCATGTCCTTAAGCTCGGCGGTCTGGATGTAGCCACCCAGATATTCGAGGGTCTTCTTGCGGACGATGCCGTAGAGCTGCTCCTGGTGCATCACGCCGCCGCCGAGGACGATGCGGCGAGGCGAGTACATGAGCACGAGGTTCGCGCACATCTGCCCCAGATAATCCCCCTCGAGCGCCCACACCTCATCGTTGTCCGCGAGCTCGGCCGCGGGCTTTCCCCAGCGCGCGGCGATGGCGGGGCCGGAGGCGAGCCCCTCGAGACAGCTCGCGTGGCTCGGGCAGACGCAGCGTCCCTCCTCGGTGGGACGGGTCCTTACCAGCATGTGACCGGCCTCGGGGTGCAGCATGCCGTGAAGGAGTCTGCCCGCGCACATGACGCCCGCGCCCACGCCGGTGCCGATGGTCACGTAGACGGCGTCCTCGAGCCCCTTGCAGCAGCCGAAGACCACTTCGCCGAGGCAGGCAACGTTCACGTCCGTGTCGTAGGCCACCGGAATCCCGAGGGCGTCGGCGAACGCGGCGCGAAGACCATGGCCTCGCCACGCGAGCTTGGGCGTCTGGAGGATGGAGCCGTAGCGCTCGTCGTTGGGGTCGACGCAGGTCGGGCCGAAGGCGCCGATGCCCAACGCGTCCACATCGCGGGCGGTGAACCACTCGATCATCTGCGGGACGGTCTTGGCGGGCGTAAGCGTCGGGGTCTCCATACGGTCGAGGACCTCGCCGTCGCCGGACACCACGGCACAGACCATCTTGGTCCCGCCGGCTTCGAGGGCGCCGAGCCTCATTTGCTTTTCGCTCATGTGATCCTCCTTACAAAGGGACGCCCGCAGTCATGGTCAACCGCGGGCGCCCATAACGTTGGCTTGTTTCGAGGCGACCCTACCTGGGCACGCGGTCCTGCCTTGCGGCAAACGGGGCGAGCACGGCGTGCGGCTCGCTTTGGTACCAGTAGGCGACGGTGGAGATGTCGTCCTCGCGCTCGTAGAGCTTGATGTCGTCGTTGCCGAGGTCCTGGAACGTCACGCGCAGGTCCTCCTTGAACGAGATCGGGTCGGGAAGGTGCCACCTGTAGAGGCCGTGCCTGGGCAGCGCGTCGTCGTTAGTCGCGAGCATCGGATTCGGGTTCGGCTTGCCCGCGCTGAAGCGGTCGCGCGTGGCGTCGCGCGTCGAGCGGTACGGGTAGCCGGCGAACAGCGTGTTGAAGCACTGCGCCTCGGGCAGCGCGTGGGGCGGCCTGTCGAGAAAGGCCCAGGCACCGCCGAAGTAGTCCTCGGCTCCCGTCGAGGTGACCGTGGGGAACTCCTCGTCGCCGTCGAGGAAGAACTTCATCTCGCCCTCGCCCCACCAATAGCGCTCCAGGGCGCACAGGGCCATGTAGGTGCCGACGTAGTAGCCCTTGCCGCGCACGCCGTCGAGCACGGTGTAGTCGACGCCCCTGCGGGTGCTGCGCTCGCGGTTAAAGCGGGCGTGGAAGTACATGGCGTCGTCCGGCACGTCGGTGAGCGCGTAGTTGAACGTGTAGAAGATGTACTTAATGAACCCGGGGTGCTCGCTCGTAAGCGTGACCTTGGCGTGCTTCCTGAAGGGCATCTCGAAGTAGCAGTTCATGCCGCCCGTCGGGTTCACGCAGATGGGCATCGAGTTGACGATGGCGCGCTCACCGAAGCCGTTGCAGAAGAAGTCGCCGACAGGGCACTCGACCGAGGGGGTCTCCTCGTCGTCCCAGTAGAAGCGCAGCACGAGGTCACGCATGACGAAGCTGCCGGCGGCGGTCTTGTCGGGGACGGTCATCCAGATGTGGCGGATGATGCCGGGGCCCTCGATGTCCGCGAGCGTGATGGTCTCGCCGGACTCAAGGGGCACGCAGCACGAGCCCTTGCGGCCGACGCCGAGGTGGCTGGCCGACATGGCGGCGCGGCCCTTCTCGCCCGTGATGTTCTCGGGGGTGATGGCGCGGCTTTCCTCACCGCCGTGCATCCACACGTCCTTAAGGAACTCTCTCATCGTCGACCTCCTCTATTCGTCGTCGTCGCACTCGGCGGAACTGGCACCGTTCACGTAGATGATCTGCTGGCGCGCCTCGTTGACGAGGGCGTCGAAGTCGAGTTTCTCGTCGGGGCGCGCGAGCGCGACCGTCATGGCGAGCGGGAGGTTGACACCCGCGATCACGTGGATCCGGTCGGAGGCGAAGCGGGAAAAGCGCTGGTTCACGCTGCCGCCGTACGCGTCGGTGAGGACGACGACCTCGTCAGTGCCCGAAAGAGCCGCCTCGACCGCCGCGTCGAGCCCCTCGCCGTTGTCGTTCACGTAGGCGCACACGGCGTTGACGGCGTCGCCCTTACCCGTAAGGAACTCGAGGGTGTCCTTGAAGCCCTGGGCGAGAAGGGAATGGCTCGCCACAACTATCTTTCTCATTGATTCACCAATCTCTTGGGTCGAAGCTAGGCGAGGATGCCGGCGGCGGAGGCGACCATCGCGAGGACGATCACCACGAGGATGAGGGCCGTCATGCTCGCGTTCTTCTTGGTAAGAAGGTAATACGCGCTTCCCGTGATGGCGGCGGGGATCATGGCAGGCAGGATCTTGTCGAGCAGCGGCTGAATCTCCATCGCGACGTCGCCGAAGCTGAAGCTAATCGGGCAGGTGACGCCGATGACCGAGGCGATGAGGCAGCCGACCACGGTGAGGCCGAGCACGGAGGCGGCGGCAGTGAGGTTGGGAAGCTTCTCGCTGAAGTCGGTGACGAGCTTCACGCCCTGCTTGTAGCCGAACTCGAGGGCGTGCATGCGGACCCAGAAGATGGCCAGGATGAGCGCGAACCAGATGCCGGCTCCCACGGGGTTGCCCTCGATGGCCATGTAGGCGGCGATGGAGCCCATGATGGTCGGGATCATGGTCATGAGCAGGGAGTCGCCGACGCCGGCGAGCGGTCCCATGGTGCCGATCTTCAGGTCTTGGACGGCGTCCGCCGCCGCTAGGCCGTCGCGCTCCTCCATGGCCACGCAGGCGCCAAGGATGATGGCGGCGAGCCAAGGCTGGGTGTTGTAGTAGCGGAAGTGGTTGTTGAGCGCTTGCTTATAGTCCTCGTCGTTCGTGTAGATCTTCCTCAGGACCGGCGAGAGGGCGTAGGCGACTGAGGCGCCCTGCTGGGTCTGGTAGTTGAAGGTGCACACGCTCATGAGCCAGCGCCAGTTCGCGTTGCGCAGGTCCTTCTTGGTGACCTTGTAGCCGGAGGGCTTGCCCTCGGCGACGGCGGTGATGTTCTCGTTTTCCATGGTTACTCATCCTCTCCGATGAAGGCGTCTGCGGAAGCGTGGGCGGCGAGCTCGGTGTCCCTCTCGGCACGCTGGTAGAACGCAATCGCGAGGGCAACGCCGACGATGGCGGCGCCGATGATGGGCACGTTCAGGAAGGCCGAGAGGAAGAAGCCGGCGAGCAGGTACTGGAAGTACTTGGCGGTTGGCATGTAGCGGAGCAGCATGGCGATACCGACGGCCGGGAGCATCTTGCCGGCGAGGGTGAGGCCGGAGAGGAACCACTGGGGCATGACCTCGAGGAGCCAGTTGACGGCGGGCTGGCCGAGCGTCACGGAGACAAAGACGGGCAGGGCGGCGCACAGGCCGAAGAGCGCGGGGCAGACCCACAGGATGGCGTTCATCTGATTGAACTTACCCTCGTTGCAGAACTTCTGGGACTTCTCGACGACAAAGCCGTTGAGGATCTTGGCGACGACGTCGAGCTGGATGCCGAGCATGCCGACCGGCAGGCCGATGGCGAGGCCCGTGTCGGAGCCCAGGGTCACGCCGTAGGCGGTGGCGATGATGGCCATCGTGCCGTAGTCGGGAATGGAGGAGCCGCCGAAGCCCGCGACGCCGAGCTGCATGAGCTGAATGGTGCCGCCGATGACAAGGCCGGTCTTCCAGTCGCCCATGACGACTCCGGTGATGAGGCCCCAGAAAACGGCGTAATTGACGAAGATCATCGGGATGCCGTAGTAGTCCACGTGCTTGATGAAGGCCAGCAGGGTCAAAAGGACGACCTGCAGGATAGTGAAGTTGACCATATTTCCCCCTTAGATGAGGTCTGCGACGGAGACGGGCTTGTCGGCGGGCACGAACTGGGCCGTCACCTTGACGCCACGGGCGATGAGCGCCTTGTAGCTCTGGACGTTCTCGGCGGAGGCGTAGGCGCGCTGGGTGAGCTGGATGCCGTCCTCCTTGACGAGCGAGCCGCCGACGACCAGCGACGGGAGCTCGACGCCCGACTCGACCAGGCGAAGCATCGTCTCGGGCTCCTTGGCGATGACGAAGACCTTCTCGCGGTCGTACTTGCCCGCGGCGAAGTTCTTGAGCGCGGTCTGCTCGGAGATGATCGAAACGGCCATGCCCGCGGGGCGCGCCATCCTCATGGTGGACTTCAGGACCTCGTCGCCGGCGACCTTGTCGTCGATGACCATGACTCGGGTCGCGCCCGACACCGGGGCCCACTGCGTCACGATGATGCCGTGAAGCAGGCGATTGTCGATTCGTGCCATAACAACACTCATGTTTGCTCCTATCAAATGAAGTTTTACGTTCGGTACTGCCTCGGCGCTATCCGGATTCGCGCCGGGCAAGGGGTTATCGGATTATTGAGGACGCGCGGTCAGCTTGCGGCGGCGCGGGGAAGGTCACTCGTCGAGCAGGAGGTCCGAGGAGCCGAGGCGCTCTTCTCGCGCCGGGGCGGCGCTCACGCTTATGTAGTCGAAGACATATGCGATCTCGCTTACGGGAACCTCTACGCGATAGCGCGTCGAGATGCTCGAGAAGCTCTGCCTGAAGGACTCGATGAAATCGGCGCGTTCCTCCTCGAAGCGGTCCTGGCCAACGTAGGTCTCAATGGGGTTTCTGGTAACAAGGCGCTCGACGAGACAGCAGAGGTGAACGTAGAGCCCAATGATGGCGTTACTGCCGATCTTCTCGCCTGTTCTGCGCTGAAGCTCGTGCACGGCGCTCTCGATCTCATGGAATAGCCGCTCCGGGTCGAGGATGGTGATGGAGCGGATGACGTTCTGCAGCGTCATGTTCGAGAGCAGCTTCTCGTGGAAAGAAGAGAGCTCGGAAGCGTCAAGCCACCTGCCGAACACGGCATCAACCTTAGAGGCGGACGCCGTCGACATGATGTCCTCGAGGGCGACGAAGGGGACGGAGGCGACCCCGGGGTCTCCCGTGCCGATGACGGCACAGACGCGGTGCTCGGAGAAAACGGCGTCGTTCGACCCGTTCGCGACGAGCTGCTTGAAGGGCCTCGTGAGCAGGCGCGCGCCTATGGTGCGCGGGAGGCTCTGCGAGACGAGCTGGCGTATCCTCTCCGCGGCGTCGACCCCGGACTCGGAGCAGAAGACGATGGCGTCCTCACGGTTGACGCGCTCGATCACCTTGCAGTGCGTCACGCACGCGGCGGTCGCATCGCCAAGAACCTCGGCGATGGACTTGCCGCCGAGCAGCCCGACCCCGATCTCGAGCGCAAGACCGGTAGAGACGTTGTTCACCACGCCGATAGTGGAGTCGGTAACGTTCTCGAGGGCCTTATAGGCCTCCTCCAAGGAGCCCATGTCGACGAGGAACACGACCCCGGTGCAGTAGGAATGGCGGTCGACGAGGCGCTGGAGCGGACCGACGATGTCCTTCAGCTGCTGGTCGTAGGGCATGTCGACAGCCTCGTACACATGCATGCCGAGCATACGGTTCGCCGCGTCGGCGATGCTCGTCGCCGTTGAGTAGCCGTGGGACAAGATGACGCAGAGCGTCCGAAGGGCCTTCGCATCGCGAGACTCCGATGCGACGCACAGCGTCAGAAGCGTCTTCGTGAAGTGATCGAGCGAGATTCCCAGCGCCCCTTCCACGTCTGCGGCGACCTGATCGGAGACACTCGAGGCAAACGGCAATTCGGAGGTCACGGCACCGAGGAGATGGGAGATTTGCTCCGCACAGGCAGACTTTCGCTTAGCCAGGCCGATACCCGGCCACAACTGCAGGCAAATCTCCTGGGCCAGTAGAAAAGCGACCTTCCTCGAAAGCTCGATGCCATAAGAAGAGCCTGCGTCGGCAAGGACCGCGCCCACGACGCGCTCGAAGGCGCGCGACCTCGAGGAGGCGACGCCGTGGTCGAAAATCAAGTGATCCTCAACGCCGCGCACAGCGGAGACAGCTTGCGAGACAAGCTCGGAGACAGAGAGCTCCCCGGCGCAGAATCGCTCATCGAGGGAGCACAGGGCATCGAGCGCCTGCTCGACCGGCCCTGTGCTCTCGGCGGCATCCAGAGACGCGTCGATCAGAACGCCATCGTCGGGCTGTTGATCGATCTGCGCGGAGGAGAGGAGCCCGCTGGGAAGAAGATACGGGCGAACGACGACGTAGTCGCCCTCGCGATTGAGGAACGCTTTGGCGCAGCAGTTCGTCACGCAGGCGCGCAAGCCGGCGATGTTATCGGAAAAGTCCGCGTTCACGAGGCAACGGTATGCGCCGCGGCTGATCTTCACATCAGAACCGATTCGGCACCCCTCGCTGCGCAGGAAGCTCAAGATGAGATCCTCGCGCTCCTCGGGGGTCCGCTCCTTGAGTGAGGGGACGCGGGCACAGATGGGCATTTTGCTGTAGGCCGAGGAAACCTTCAGGTCATCGGCGGAAAGCGTCGTCGAAAGAACGAGGCGAGCGCGCGGCGCATCCTGGGAGGCATCGAGCCCGAGGGCCGTCGCAAGGCAGTGCTCCATCGCAGAGGGAGAGAGTGCCTCGATGCCGTTGACAAAGACCACACCCCCGCGCGCTTTCGCGATCGACTCGTCAAGAAGCCCGTTGAACGAGGCGGCGTCCGGGACCCCGGCGCAGTCGATGCGCACATAGGAGGAGTCGCGGGACAGCAAGCCCTGGTTCTTGCCGTACTCGTACACAAGGCGAGAAAGGAAAGACTTACCGACACCCACGCCGCCGCTCAAGAGGATGGGCAGGCCAAACGGAGGGTACTGAACCGCAGCCTTGCACTGCTCGACAACGGAGCTGAGGCTCATGTCGAAGCCCACGGCACGCGCGAAGTCGCGGTGATCGGCGATTCCCGTCGCCTGGATGAGGTCGGCGAGCGAGGCATACTCGCTTGCAGAGAGCTTTACCTGAAAACGCTTCTGGAACGCGCGGCGATGAAAATAACGGACAGGCCTGCCCGCCACCTTAACCACAAGACCGGCGCGAACAAGGTCGTTGAGGTACTGGCTCGCCAGGCTCCTGGAGATGATGAGCGTCTCGGCGATGTCGGAGGTGGACAGACGGGCAAGGTCGTCGAGCGAGACGGCAGAGGTGAGGGCCTCGAGATGCTCGAGAATCCTGTCCCTCATGTCGACGGGTTTCTTTGCCAAGCTGTCCTGTGTGGTCTTGTCCATGACTTCTTACCTCCTCGTACAAGGAGTATAAGGGGAGAACAGAGAACGGAAGGGGGCGCGTGGGGGAATCAACAGCTCCGAGGAAAAGTCCACCACTTGAGGGGCAGAAAACAACGGCCATTGAACATTCAGGGCCGACGCTCAACACTTCGGCTCGACACTTCGCTTTGGAAAGGGCCCGGCGCGCCGGGGGCCCAACATAAAGAAGGGCCCC
>CAJMNK010000004.1 GCA_905214905.1 uncultured bacterium
TCGGCGTCGTGGTGACGGCGGGGCTTGCGGCCTCCGTTGTCGCCGGGACGGCGCGGACGGTCGCTGCGCTCGGAACGCTCGCGACGCGGACGCTCACGGCGCTGGAAGTGCTCGCCGTCGCCCTCGGAGGCACCCTCAGCGCGAGCCGGGGCCTCGGGCTTGTCGAGACGATCAAGCGAGATCTTGCCGCGATCGTCGACCTCGATGACGACGACCTTGACCTCGTCGCCCACGTTGAGGACATCCTCGACCTTCTCCACGCGGCCCTTGGCGACGCGGGATATGTGCAGCAGGCCGTCCTTGCCGGGCAGCAGGTTCACGAAGGCGCCGAAGGGCTGGATGGAGACCACGCGACCGGTGTACTCCTCGCCCGGCTCGGGAACCTTGATGATGAGCTTGATGCGCTCGACAGCCTGGTCGACGGACTCGCCGGTGCCGCCGACAAAGACGGTGCCGTCCTCCTGGATATCGACCGAGGCGCCGGTCTCATCCTGGATGCCGCGGATGACCTTACCGCCAGAACCGATGACGTCGCGAATCTTGTCGGTCGGAACCTGGATGGAAACGATGCGCGGAGCGGTGCTGCGCGTGGTGTGGCGCGGCTCGGGGATCACATCGAGCATCTTCTGCAGGATGAAGGCGCGACCCTCCTTGGCCTGCTGCAGGGCGCGGGCCAGGATGTCGAAGGTAAGGCCGGTGGCCTTGTTGTCCATCTGCAGGGCGGTGATGCCCTCGGTGGTACCGGTGACCTTAAAGTCCATGTCGCCCAGGAAGTCCTCGAGGCCCTGGATGTCGGACAGGACCACGGTCTTGCCCTCCTCCTGGATCAGACCCATGGCGATACCGGAGACCGGGCGCTTAATGGGCACGCCGCCGTCCATAAGGGCGAGCGTGGAGCCGCAGGTCGAAGCCATCGAAGAGGAACCGTTGGACTCCATGACCTCGGAGACCACGCGGATGGCGTAGGGGAACTCGTTCTCGTCGGGGAGCACCGGAAGCAGAGCGCGCTCGGCCAGGTTGCCGTGACCGATCTCGCGGCGCTTGGGGCTGCCCATGCGACCGGTCTCGCCGGTGCAGAACGGCGGGAAGTTGTAGTGGTGCATGTAGCGCTTGCCCTCGGTGGGCTCGATGGTATCCAGACGCTGGCCCTCGTTGAGCATGCCGAGCGACAGGACAGAGAGTACCTGGGTCTGGCCACGCTGGAACAGGCCGGAGCCGTGAACGAGCGGCAGGTAGTTGTCCTTCACCATGATGGGGCGAATCTCATCGGCGGCACGGCCGTCGACGCGCTCGCCGGTCTCGACGACCATGGTGCGCATGGCCTTCTTCTCGAGCTTCTTGAGCGCCACGGGGATTTCGCGCTCCCAAGCGGCCTGCTCCTCCTCGGTGAACTCAGCGCGGATGGACTCCTTCAGAGCCTCGACCTTACCGATACGGGAGAGCTTGTCGGCATCACGAAGGGCGGCCGCCATCTCGTCGTAGTGGGCAAAGATGCGCTCCTGGACCTCCTCGACGGGCTGGTCGAGCGGGTACTCCTTCTTGACGATGGGGCCGTTGACCTGCTCCCACTCGGCGACGAACTCGTCCTGGGCCTGGCAGAAAGCAGCAAGGGCCTCCTGGCCAAACTTCATGGCGGCGAGCATGTCGTCCTCGGAGATCTCCTCGGCGCCGGCCTCGACCATCGAGATGAAGTCGGCAGAGCCGCCCAGCTCCAGGTCCAGGTCGGAGTTCTCGCGCTCCTCATAGGTGGGGTTGACGATAAACTCGCCGGTCTCCACGTTGCGGCCGATGCGCACGCAGGCAAGCGGGCCCTCGAAGGGCACGCCGCCGAGCGTCATAGCCAAAGAGGCGCCCATGACGTTGATGACGTCGAAGGGGTTGACCTGGTCGGCGACGAGCGAGGTGGCGACGATGTGGACCTCGTTGCGGAAGCCGTCCGGGAAGCTCGGGCGAATCGGGCGGTCGATCATGCGCGCGGTGAGCGTGGCCTTCTCGCTGGGACGGCCCTCACGCTTGAGGTAACCACCCGGGATGCGGCCGGCGGCGTACATCTTCTCGTTGAAGTCGACGGTCAGCGGGAAGAAGTCGTAGTTCTTGCGCTCCTTAGAGACGACCACGGTGTCGAGCATCGTGGTGTCGCCCTGCTTGACCAGGCAGGCGCCGGTGGCCTGCTTGGCAAGCTCGCCGGACTCAAAGGTGTAGGTCTTGCCGTACAGCTCAAAGGTCTTGGATACGAGTGTCATTGTTCTCCTTTACCCCACAGGCCCCTTGCCTGCGGGCTTCTCATGTGACGCGGACCCCCTGCCCCCGCCACGCTTCAGAGCGTGATTGTTCGCGCCCTTACACAAAAAGAGCGCCCCGCTGCGCAGGACGCTCTTAGCATGTACAAATCCTTACTGGATGTTGTCGCGGATGCCCAGAGCCTTGATGAGCTCACGGTACTCGACGATGTCGTTCTTCTTGATGTAGGAGAGAAGACGACGACGACGGCCGACGAGCATGAGCAGGCCACGACGAGTGTGGAAGTCCTTCTGGTGGGACTTCATGTGCTCGGTCAGCTCCTTGATGCGCTCGGACAGGATGGCGACCTGAACCTTAGGGTTGCCGGTGTCGACCGGGGTGTTACCGAACTGGGCAGTCAGCTCAGCCTTGCGCTCTTTGGAAACAGTCATTGTTTCACCTTTCGTTTCTTGTCGCCCGCGGGCGACATTATTCGCCTCGGACTGGGAAGCCGCCGGTGGAGCGAGCATCCAAGGTCGAGGTACCAACAGGTCGGTATGTTACCACAAGCAGCCCACGCCTGCGCATCATCACCGACCCAACATGAATTCCATCGCACGGAGGCGCTGATCGGTGTGCGTCGCAGCCCAAACATGCGAAAGCCCCAATAAAAAGGCAGCGGTATGGGGATCGATCCTCTCGGCCATGAGTGCATCGAAGGTCATGGACATGAGGGCGCGCAGCCACGCGACCTCACCGGTCGACACCAGCTCGGCACCCGGAACGCTCGACGCGCACGACCCGCACATGAGCCCGCCCGCCCGGGGCGAAAAATACGACAGCATGGGGTCTCCGCACAGCACGCAGGCCGAAAAATCGGGTCGATAGCCAACGTGCGACAGCAGCTTAAAGACATATGCCGCCACAAGTAGATCCATATGTGCCGTGTCGAGCCCGCTGCCCACCAGGGCAAGCGCTCGCTGCGTTATGGCAAAGGTAAACGGGTCCTCGGCGTCCTCGAACGAGCACACACGCGCGACCTCGGCAATCACGCTTGCGGCGCAGGTCGCCTCGTAATCGGGCGCAGCGCCGAGCGGCGCCTCCATAAGCTCGGCCTGGGAAACCACGTCGAGCGACCGTCCATGCGCGAGCAGCATATCGACGGTGCAGAACAGCTCGCAGCGCGCAGCAAGGCGCCCACCGGGTTTGCGGGCGCCCTTTGCCACGGCGCGAACCTGCCGACCCCGCTCGTCAAGCATCGTCAGAATCAGGTCCGTCTCTTTGAGCTTCGTCTTGTCGAGGACGAGCACCTTCGTGCGATATGTCCGGGAGCCTGCCATGCGCGCCGCGCGTCCTTAGTCCTCGGCGTTGTAGCCAAAGCGGCGAATCTGGGCCTCGTCGTCACGCCAGCCGGCCTTGACCTTCACGTCCAGCTCCAAAAAGACCTGCGTACCAAAGATGCGCTCAAGATCGCGACGGGCGTCGATACCGATATGCTTGATCATCTCGCCGCCCTTGCCGATGATGATGCCCTTTTGCCCCTCGCGCTCGACGTAAATGGTGGCGTGCACGCGCAGCACCTTCTTGGTCTGCTCGAGCGCATCGCAGATCACGCCAACGGAGTGCGGGATCTCATCACGGGTGCGGCGCAAGACCTTCTCGCGCACAAACTCGGCAACGAGCGTCTCATCGGAAGCGTCGGTACCCATGTCCTCGGGGAACCAACGCGGACCCTCGGGCAAAAAGTGTGCAACGGTCTCGATAAACGCATCGACGTTGAAGTTCTTGACCGACGACGTCACGATCTCATCGTCATATTCCATGAGCTCGTGGGCGGCCTTAAGCTGCTCCATGACCTGTGCGGGATCAGCCTCATCGGCCTTGGTGAGCACCAAGACCTTCTTGGAACGGGCGCTCTTGACGCGCTCGGCAACCCAGGCGTCTCCCCTGCCGATCGGCTTGGTGGCATCAATCAAAAACGCGACGACATCGACATCGTTCAGCTCGAACAGCGCGCTCTTGTTGAGCTCGGACCCCAGGCCGTCCTTGGGCTTGTGAATACCCGGGGTATCGACAAAGACCAGCTGGTAGCCGGGACGGTTGACGACGGCGCGCATGCGACGGCGGGTGGTCTGGGCCACCGGCGAGGTGATGGCAACCTTTTTGCCATAGCAGGCGTTGAGCAGCGTGGACTTACCGGCGTTGGGACGGCCGACCAGGGCCACGAAGCCGCTGCGGAAACCGGGCTCAACGTCGCCAAAGCCCATGGACACCTCGTCCTCGTCGCACAGGGCGTCGAGATCCTCGTCACTCATGCCCTCAAACGGGTCAAACTCCTCGACTTCCTCATATGCCTCGGTCGCCTCGGCATTCACCGCATCCAGGGACTCGTCGTCCAGAGTTTCATCGATAGGCTGCATAGTGTCGGACATGGGAATCCCTTTCTAAATAAAATCGAGCGCGTGGGCAAATACCAGCAATCCCACAATCGCGGCGGTGATGGAAAGTACGTATACGGAGGCGGCGGCGATATCCTTCGCACGCTTTGCCAGAGGATGGATCTCCTGGGTCGCCAGATCGACAATCGCCTCCATGGCGGTGTTGCACAGCTCGCCGTGAATCACCAGACCACAACAGATGATAATCGTGGCCCACTCGGCAATGTCGAGCCCCACGATGCAGCCGGCAATGACGGTGCACACGCCTGCCACGAGCATGACTTTAATGTTGCGCTCGGTCTTGACGGCGGTGACGAAGCCCTCTATGGCGTAGGAGAAGGACTTTAAGAAGGACGGATGGTCCTTGTTCGATCCGGGAATCATAGACGGCTCCTAGTCGTGGGCGTGGTTGGTGATGGGGCCGACGTGGACCAGCTTAGGGTCCTCGCCGCGCTCGAGCGCCAGATCGCGCAGGATGGCATCCTCGCGGGCCTCCATGACCTCGGCCTCGTCGTCCTCGATATGGTCATACCCCAGCAGGTGTAGCATGCCATGCACGAGCATCAGGCGGCACTCGTCGGCAGGGCTATTGCCAAAGCCGGGGGCCTGACGGGCAATGACCTGCGGGGCCAAGATGATATCGCCGAGCTCGAGCGTCTCGTCGGCGGGAATATCCTCGTCAAAGGCCGAGTCGCATTCAAACGAGAGGACATCGGTGGTACGGTCGATACCGCGCCACTCGTGGTTGAGCTCGTGCATCTCGTCCTCATCGACATACGAAAGGGAAATCTCGACTTCACGCTCAACGCCCTCGGCGGCAAGCACAACCTCGCAGATGTGCTCTACCTCCTGCGCGTCGAGCAGCGTATCGAGCTCGGCATCGTTGCTGATCAATACACTCAACGGGACTCCTTTCGGTCACGCACGCGTTTCTCGCGCACATCATCATAAGCATCGTATGCCTCGACGATCCTGCCCACCAAGGCATGACGCACCACGTCGGCACGCTCGAGGTGCGAAAATGCGACATCGTCGACACGGCCCAAAATCTGCTCAACATCGGCAAGACCGCCACGACGACCTACCAGGTCGCGCTGACTCAGGTCGCCGGTAATCACAAACTTGGAGTTAAAGCCCAGGCGCGTCAGGAACATCTTCATCTGCTCGGGCGTGGTATTTTGCGCCTCGTCGAGCACCACGAAGGCATCGCTCAGCGTGCGGCCGCGCATGTAGGCAAGCGGGGCGATCTCAATCACGCCGCGCTCCATGAGCTCATCGGTGCGCTCGCGATCCATCATGTCAAAAAGAGCATCGTAGAGCGGACGCATATAGGGATCGATCTTTTCCTCGAGGGTACCGGGCAAAAAGCCCAGGTTTTCCCCCGCCTCGACAACCGGACGCGTCAAGATCAGACGACCCACCTCGTGACGCTTGAGCGCGGCAACGGCGAGCGCCATGGCCAGATAGGTCTTACCGGTACCGGCAGGCCCCAGGCCAAACGTGATGGTATGCGAGCGAATGGCATCCACATAGCGCTTTTGGCCGAGCGTCTTGGGGCGAATGACGCGACCGCGATACGAAAGCAGCACATCATCGCGAAGCGATGTAGCATCATGCTCACCGTCGCGCAAGACGGCCAGGCAGCGAGAGACATCGTCGCCAGACAGTGTGCGTCCGGCGGCCGCCTCGCGAAAAGCATGCTCGAAAAAGCGCGCCACGAGCTCGACCTCGTCCGAGTCACCGCTCACGGAGATACTGTCGCCACGGGCGACTATGTGGGCGCGAACCAAGCTCTCGAGCGCACGTAGGACGCCGTCGCCGGCACCCAAAACGCGCGAAGGGTCAATACCCTCGGGAACGGTAAGTCTAATCTTCGAGGCTTCCATGAACCTCCCTGCGTGCATGGACCAAGCCGGAATCATCGACTCCGATGATAGCAACATCGAGCAGGCACGGGGCTGTGAGTCCACGGGTATCGTCAAGACGGGCATGATGGAACGAACTGAGCGTCAGGTTGTCGCCATACTCGAGTACGGCACGCTCGACGGTTCCAACGCGACGGCGAGCGTCGGCAATGGCGAGTTCCTGCGCCGCGGCCCTCATGCGGCGGCTACGCTCGGCCATAACCTCGGGCGGCACCTGGTCGGGCATATCGGCAGCAAGGGTACCGGGACGCTTGCTGTAGCGGAACACGTGCATACGCGAAAAGCCCACGCGGCGGCACAGCGCCAGCGACTCCTCAAACTCCTCGTCCGTCTCACCGGGAAAACCGACGATGACATCGCACGAAAGGGACACTTGAGGCAAGTTGGCGCGAATCATGCGCACCGTTTCCTCGAAGGCCTCGGCGCTATAGGGACGGCCCATGCGACGCAGTGTCCTGGTGCAGCCGGACTGCACTGGCAGGTGCAAAAACGGGGCGATGCGCTTCGGATAGCGCGCCATGACCTTAAGCAGGGACTCGGAGATATCCATGGGCTCGACCGAGGAAATGCGCACATGCGGAATGGACGTGCGCTCCATGATCGCCTCGAGCAGCTCATCGATCTCGACGTGTTCATCAGTCGCGCTCTTGCCATCGTAGGCGCCCAGGTTCACACCCGTCAGCACCACCTCGGGCACGCCGGCCTCCTGTGCCTCGCGAACCTGCTCGAGCACGGACTCGACCGGCACGGAGCGCTCGGGGCCGCGGGCCTTCCACACAATGCAATAGGTGCAACGATGGTTGCAGCCGTCCTGGATCTTCACGCCCAGACGCGAGCGACCGAGCGCATCGACAACCTCGCCGTCACTGCAGGCGGGAACGTCATCGGACTCAACGCCCAGCACCTCACAGACGCGTTCGGCGACATCGATCTTGGACGGCTCGGCGATCACGCGGTCCGAAAGCTCCAGCAGCTCCTCGGGATGCAGATTGACCACGCATCCGGTCACGACCACATAGGGCTCGTTTGGATAGGCCAGCGCATGGCGAACGGCCTTACGGGTCTTGGCCTCGGCCTCGCCCGTAACGGCACAGGTGTTAATGACGATCAGCTCAGCATCCTGAGGCTCCACCATCGCAAAGCCCAGGCGCATAAGATCGGCAGTGATACGGTCGGACTCAACCCGGTTGACACGGCAGCCGAGGTTGACGACAGAGATATGAGGTGCGAGCACGCGGGCTCCTTAATCGAGGATGTCGTCGAGAGCGCTCTTGATGCGATCGGTTACCGACTTCTTACCGGAAGCGACGTCATCGCCCATCTCGTCGGCAAAGGCGCGAAGCAGCTCGCGCTGCTTGTTGGAGAGATTGGTGGGGACGACCACGCGCAGCTGCACGACCAGGCGGCCACGCGAACCGCCACCGCCGATACGCGGCATGCCGTAATTGTTGGCGCTCACGGTGTCACCGTACTGTGTGCCGGCGGGGACGCACAGCTTGACGACCTCGTCAGGCATAATGCCCTCGACCTCAATCTCGCAGCCGAGCGCAGCCTGTGCAATCGAGATATCGCTCACGAGGTAGAGGTCGTCACCGTTACGCTTAAAACGCTCGTGGTCGGCGACACGCACGTTGACGATCAGGTCGCCCGAGGGCTCGCCACGAAGGCCAGCCTCGCCAAAGCCGCTCACGCGCAGCTGGCGACCGGTCGAAACGCCGGCGGGGATATCGATGTCGATCTTTTCGTGCGAAGGCGTGCGGCCCTGACCGTCACAGGTCTCGCAGGGATGGTCGATGACCGTGCCCTCGCCGTGGCAGTCGGGGCAAGGCGAAGAGGACTGAACCTGGCCCAGGAACGAACGCTGGACCGTCGTGACATAGCCCGTACCGTGGCAGCGGCTGCACTGCTTTTCCTGTGCACCCTCGGCCCTACCGGTGCCGTTGCAATCCTCGCAGGGAGCAAGGCGGTCATAGCTGATCGTCTTTTTGCAACCGAGTGCCGCCTCCTCAAGGGTCACCGAAAGGGAGATGGCCATATCGCGGCCGCGACGACGCTCACGGCGATTTCGGGCGCCACCGCCGGCACCGCCGCCAAAGAACGACGAGAACAAGTCGTCCATGCCCATGCCACCAAAGATATCGTTGATATCGACGTAGCCCGAACCACCAGGGCCGTCGGCAGTGCCGTAACGGTCGTAGTTAGCACGCTTCTGCTCGTCGGAAAGAACGGAATAAGCCTCATTGAGCTCTTTGAACTTGGCCTCGGCCTCGGGGTCGTCCGAAACGTCCGGGTGTACGGTACGGGCCTTCTTTAGAAACGCGCGCTTAATCGTCCGCGCGTCGGCATCCTTGTCGACGCCAAGTACCTCGTAGTAATCCCTATTTTCCGACACGACCGAATCCTTCCGACTTTCATTATTGTCACAGTGCGTCCTATACCCAAGCTGGGCCGGCCGCAAACAGAGGGCTAGATGTTATTGCATTCCGTAAGGCGAAAGCATGGCACGCTGCGAGCAGCTCGCAAACCAAACCGACACGAGCGCAAACATAAATCCGTTGGCAAAACCATTGGCAAACTGCATCGCGCCGCGCTTCCACCACAGCAGGCTGCGATGCAGTACGCCGTCCGAGAGCACCATGAACAGGCCCATGGCAAACGGAATAAAGCACATCACGGCAAAGGCCGAGAACACACCCGAGATGGCCGACAGCACCAAAAACGGCGCCACAATGCCCATCAGGTAAAAACCGGTACGAGCCTTGCCTTCCAGGCGCTCGGCCTCAACATGGGCGCGGCCGACCAGATCGCCACCCGAGGCACCGTTGGTGCCGGCGTGACCCATACCGCTAATACGGACCTCGTCGCCATCGTGCGTGCCGGCAGGAAACTCAATCGTCTGCTCGGAGGTCACACGGACACGGCCGCTGCCGCCGCAATCGGGGCAGGGGTCGGCGACGACCTTACCGGAACCGCCGCACTCGGGGCATACCGACTGAAACGTGCCGGCACCGAACAGGAAGGACAGGTCGACATCGATGTGGCCGCGACCACCGCAGCTCGGACAGGTATGTGCATGCTCGGACGAAACAGAACCCGAGCCGCCACAGTGGCCACAGGTATCGAAGCGCGTATAGCGGACGGTCTTGCGGGCACCGCCCTTGGCCTCCTTGGCGTCGAGCTTGATATCGACGACCACGTTGGCGCCGTTCTCGGGATTATAGGCAGCCTGGCTGCGACGCTGCTGGCCCCAGGCGCCACCAAAGGGAAAGCCGCCCTCAAAGGGATTGCCATAGCCTGCGCTGCCGGCGTAGCCGCCGCCATAGGGCGAAGCCGTAGGAGCGCCGGCGAAGGGGTTGCCCGAGCGCATGGCGTCGTAGCGCGCACGCTTCTGCTCGTCCGAAAGCACGGCGTAGGCCTCGGAAACCTCTTTAAACTTTTCCTCGGCATCAGGTTCTTTGTTGACGTCCGGATGGAGCTTGCGGGCCTTTTTCTGGAAGGCCTTCTGTATATCACGCGAGGTGGCGTCCTTGGAGACACCCAAAATCTCGTAGTAATCTTTTTCGTTCATCGTCGCCATGCGCGGCAACCTCCTGCTCACAGCAGCGTATATATTGCGGTAATTCTACCCGAGCGGCCTAAGCTAGACCCCAAAACAGCTCGAACAGCACATTTCCATCGAGCCAGCCCAAGTGGGTGGGCGCTAAACGGGCGTGGGCACGACCTGCGATAACGTCTTTCGAGGCGACGCACCCCACATGCCCCTCGACATGGTCGGGCACCCAAGTGGCAAGGCCCAACTCGAGCGCACGGTCACAGGCCGCCGCCAGCTCGTCTGCAGCGATCACGCTTGCCGAGCGAACCAACAGATCGAAACCAATGCCACGCGTCATGCGGCAGGCGAGCATCAAATCCTCGGCCGCGGCCTCGCGCCGCGACAGATACTCGGCATCAAACGTAGTCGCGGCATCGTCACGTTGCACCAAGCGCACGCGATACGCATCGCCGCGAGCGGGCACGTCGGGAAACAGCCCGGCCAAGCGATCGAAATCCTCGGCATCGAGCATACCGGCGGCAGAGCGGCCCAAGCCCAGATAGCCCTGTCCGGTCCAATAGGCAATGTTGTGGGCACACTCATGGCCGTCGAGCGCGTAGCTTGCCACCTCATACGGGTGATAGCCGGCCGCACCTAGGCGCTCACGCGCGGCATCCATGCATGCAGCCTGAAAATCCTCGTCGGGCTCGAGCGACTCGTCGCGACACGCCATGCGGTAGAGCGGCGTGCCCTCCTCGAGCGTGAGGGGGTACACCGACACATGATGCGGCGCCGCCGCCAACACGCCATCGAGCGTGCGCTGCCAGCTTACGGCGGTCTGCCCGGGAAGTCCGCACATCAGGTCGCAGGACACATCGAGCCCAGCGTCCTTAACCGTCGTGATGGCAGCGAGCGCCCGATCGGCATCGTGAATGCGGCCGATGGCGGTAAGTTCGGCGTTATCGAGCGTTTGCACGCCCAGAGAGACGCGTGTGACACCAACCTTGGCGAGCGCAGTGGCAAGCTCGGCGGTCAGCGACTCAGGATTGGCCTCGCAGGTAAACTCAACGGGCTTGCACCACGCAGAGATACGCCGGGCGAGCACTACCAGACGCTCCCCCGCCAGCGACGGCGTGCCGCCGCCAACATAGACGGTGCGGATCTGAGCAAGCGCGCCTGCGTCGCCGAAGGCATCGAGGCGCGCATACAGCTGTTCAAAATAGGCATCGAGCGCAGCGCTCAGGTCGCACGAAGCAAAACTACGCGAGTCAAAGTCGCAGTACCGGCACTTTTGGGCGCAAAACGGCACATGCACATACAGCGCGGTAACGGCCACCGTTAGGCCTCCAGCGGATGAGCGGGCACCGACTCGCCGGCGGCAAGTGCGGCCTCGCAGGCCACCACATCGCGCTCGATATCATCGACCAATGCCATGAACTCCTCGTATGTGGAGCAGCGCACCACCTGGGCGCGCCAGGCCGCAGCGTGGGGCATCCCCTTTAGATACCAGCTTGCGTACGTACGAGCTCGTGACATGAGCGGCAACAGCTCGTGCGTGAGCGTCAGGTGCTCGCGCAGGGCATCCAGACGCTCGACCGAGCTACGCACCGGCACCGGCATGGCGTCCAACGCAAGGGCGCGGGCATCGCCGAACACCCAGGGGTTGCCATAGATACCGCGCGCGATGAACACAGCACTGGCACCCGAGCTTTGCAGATGCTCCGCCGCGTCCTCGGCCGAGAACACATCGCCCGAACCGATAACGGGAATCTCGACGGCGTCGGCTACCTCATCGACGACCGACCAATCGGCCTGGCCCGTATAGAGCTGCGTGGCACAGCGACCATGTACCGCCACCGCAGCTGCCCCTGCACCCTCGAGCATCTGGGCAAATGTCGCGGCATTGCGATCCTCGGCATAAAAGCCTTTGCGAATCTTAACGGTCACGGGCACGTGCGCCGCGCCCACCGCCGCCTCGACGATCTGCTCGGCCAGCTCGGGCGTGCGCATGAGCGCCGAGCCCTCGCCCTTGGTAACGACTTTGCGAGCGGGGCATGCCATATTGATATCGATCAGCGTCAGGCGATCGCCAACGCGCTCCTCGACGGCGGCGACTGCGCTCGCAAACTGATCGGGTTTGGAGCCAAAGAGCTGCACGCAAATCTGCTGCTCTTCGTCGGCCGGCAGCACCAGGCGCCACGTCTTATTGCTGGCATAGGCAAGGCCCGCCACGCTCACCATCTCGCTATAGGCAAGATGGGCACCGCGGCGGCGGCACATGATGCGATAGGCGGGATCGGTCACGCCGGCCATGGGGGCCATAAGGAACGGCTGCTCGGTATAAGCACCCAGCAGCCGCGTACTGTATTCAGAAAGCGCCATGGGACCTACTCGTCCACCTTGAGGATCGCCATAAAGGCCTCCTGCGGGACCTCGACCGAACCGATGGCCTTCATGCGCTTCTTGCCCTCTTTCTGCTTCTCAAGCAGCTTGCGCTTACGCGAGATATCGCCGCCGTAACACTTAGCCAGCACGTCCTTGCGGCGCGCCTTGACGGTAGAGCGGGCGATGATCTTGTTGCCGATGGCGCCCTGAATAGGCACCTCGAACAGCTGACGCGGGATGATTTCCTTGAGCTTGTCACACAGGCCGCGGGCCAGGCCATAGGCTTTGTCCTTGTGCACGATAAACGAAAGCGCGTCCACCTCATCGCCCGAAAGCAGGATATCGAGCTTGACGAGCTCGGAGGGACGGTACTCGTTGAACTCGTAGTCGAGCGAGGCATAGCCCTTGGTACGGCTCTTGAGCTGGTCAAAGAAGTCCAGGATGAGCTCGGCGAGCGGCATATCAAAGCGCATCTCGACCGATTTGCTTGTGAGATGGATCATGTCGGTCGTAATGCCGCGGTGCTCAATAGCGAGCTGCATGACGGCGCCCGTATACTCGGGCGGGCAGATAATCTTGGCCTTGAGGTAGGGCTCCTCGATGCGCTCGATGCGCGTAGCCTCGGGCAGATCCTGCGGGCTGCGAACATCAATCATCTCGCCGTCGGTCTTATAGACGTGATAGTCCACCGAAGGGCTCGTAGCAATGAGGTCAAGGTTGAACTCGCGCTCCAGGCGCTCCTTGACGACTTCCATATGCAGCAGGCCTAAGAAGCCCACGCGGAAGCCAAAGCCGAGCGCCACCGAGGTCTCGGGCTCCCACACCAACGACGGGTCGTTGACATGCAGCTTATCGAGAGCGTCGCGCAGATTCTCGTAATCCTTGTTGTCAATTGGGAACAGGCCCGTGTAGACCATGGGCTTGGCCTCGCGGTAGCCGGGAAGCGGCTCGGGGCAGGGATTCGACGCCCAGGTAAGGGTGTCGCCCACGTGCACGGCCTCGGGATCCTTCAGACCCGTGACCACGTAGCCCACCTCGCCGACCGTCAGTGCTTCGACCGGTGTCTCGGCAGGACGCTTGACGCCCACGCCATCGACCAAAAAGTCGCCCTCGGCCTGCATCATGCGCAGGGTGTCGCCCTTTTTAATGGAACCGTCAAAGACGCGGACCGTGGCAACGACGCCGCGGTACTCATCGAAGTACGAATCCAGAATAAGTGCCTTGAGCGGCGCGTTCGCATCGCCCTTGGGCGGTGAGATCAAAAAGACAATGGACTCCAGCAAATCGTGAATGCCCTCGCCCGTCTTGCCCGATACGCATACGGCATCGTCGGCAGGAATCGCCAGGTCATCCTCGATCTCGGTCTTAACCTCGTCGGGGTGTGCAGAGGGAAGGTCAATCTTGTTGATGGCGGGCACGATATCCAGGTTGGCGTTCATGGCGAGCGTCGCGTTAGAGACGGTCTGTGCCTCGACGCCCTGCGTGGCGTCGACGACGAGCACCGCGCCCTCGCAGGCAGCCAGCGAGCGCGAGACCTCGTAGGTAAAGTCCACGTGGCCCGGCGTATCGATCAGGTTGAACTGATACGTCTCGCCATCGTCGGCGTCATAGGAAACGCGAACGGCATTAGACTTGATCGTGATGCCGCGCTCGCGCTCGATATCCATTGTGTCGAGCAGCTGCGACTCCATGTCGCGCTCGTCGACGGTATGGGTGAGCTCGAGGATACGGTCACTGATCGTGGACTTGCCATGGTCGATGTGCGCAACGATCGAGAAGTTGCGGATGTGGGAAATGTCAATTGAAGTATTCATGCGGACTATCTTACCCGAGCGGTACAAAAAATGGAGCCTGTTCCATAAAACAGGCTCCATTTATGCGCGTAATCTGTGTGGTGTGAAATTTACAACTTAGGCGTTGATGCTGTTCACGAGCTTGGCAAGACCGGACTTGCGGTTGGAAGCCTGGTTCTTGTGGATAACATGCTTGGCAGCAGCCATGTCGAGACGCTTGGTGACGGTCTTGAGTGCAGCCTGGGCCTTCTCGGCGTCGCCCTCGGCGACGGCGGACTGGACGTGCTTGGTCAGCGTCTTGAGCTCGGACTTGACAGCCTTGTTACGCATGCGAGCTGCCTCATTGGTGCGGATACGCTTCTTCTGAGACTTGATGTTTGCCACTTCTGGAGTTCCTTTCGAGTTCCTTGCAAAAAATGTATGACACCTCTGAGACACGGTGAGGTCATGCAAGCGCCTACTATAGCACGCTCCCCCTCAAAGGGATAGAACGAATTTGTCAAATAGGCAGGTATCATCACGATTTTCTCAAGATGTTCGTAATCCAGAGCAAAAGCGCGGTCTCCGAATCGGCCGAACCCTTGAGCGCGAGCTCCATATCGACGGCACCCTCGAGCGCGGCAACGAGCTCGGTCATCGAAAAACGACGTGCCCAGGTCAGGTGATTCTTAACCTGCCAGGACTGGAGCTTGAGCGTCGCGGCAAGCTCGCGACCCTGTCCACGTGCATCGAGCGCCTTGGCGACGATCAGCTCGCGAATGCGTCCGCACAGCAGCGTGTAGGTCCACACATAGCTCTTGGCGGGCAGGAGCTTAAAGAGCTCGAGCGAACGCCGCATATCGCGAGCCGAGACGGCGTTGAGGAAGTCCCAGGGTTGAACCTCGGCCGTACGAACAATCCAGCGCTCAACATCGGCAAGTTCAATCTGAGGCGACTCGACCATCTGGGCAAGCTTAGCCAAGTCGTTATCGAGCATGCGCGTGTTTTCACCCGAACGCGAGACGAGCTCCTCGGCGGCCGCCGTCGAAATCGACTTACCGCGCTGCGTCGCCATCTGCTGAACACGGCGCGGCAGTTCCCAGCGCTTGGTACCCGAGCAATCGACGATAGCCTTCTTGTCGATCTTGGCGATTGCCTTATACAGGCGCGTATTCTTGGCAAGTGAGTCGGCGATGATGAGGCAGACCGTTGTTGGGCTGGGACTCGCCAGATACCCAACGAGCGGCTCCGAGACCGCCTTGGCGAGCTTTGAGCAGCCATCGAGGATTACCAGACGAAACTCGCTGCCCATCGGAAAGGTGTTAAGCGATCCGATAATGGACTCGATATCGGGGTCCTTGGTCATGTCTCGCTCGTCGAGGTTGAACTCGACCATACCCGATTTTTCCAGACGCGCTTTCATACGCGAGACGGCGTGGTCGCGCTTAACTCCGTCGGTACCGACAATCAGATATGCCGGCAGCAAACCGGTTTCGGACATTGCGCTCCCCTCCCGCAGGCCTTCGTATTCGTTCCGTGCCATTCTAGCCCAGGGGCCCACCACACGCCAACGACGTCGTCACGGTCGCTGGCATCGCATCGCAAAGCCATTCGCAGTCGGTGTGACGGTAATGTCGCCGTGTTCGATAGTGCACGCGAAAACGCCGCCCGCTTCCTTAACGGCATCGATGCAGGCATCGGACGGATGGCCGTATCGATTCCCCTCACCGGCGCTTGCGAGGGAAAGCTCGGGCTTCAGGACGTCCAGCAACTCGCCATCGACTGAAACCTTGGAGCCGTGATGCCCAAGTTTAAGGACATCGATATCCCCCACCTCCTGCACGAATTCCCGCTCTTGGTCGAGCTCGGCATCACCGGTGAGAAGTATTCGCAGGCCCTTGCCTTCCTGAACATAAGAGAGCAGCAGGACAAGCGAGTCCTCATTTCCCTCGCCATCCACGAACTCGAATGGCCACATCACGCGGGCGCAAAATGAGCCGATGTCGACCGTATCCCCACGGCGCACCTGCCGATACTCCACGCCAGGTCGGTTCAATACCTCGGCAGGAGCATCCTCCAGCGCATCCGCCGCCACGGCAATCGTTCCGACCGAAAACTGTTCGAGCACGGCAGGCAAACCACCCCAGTGGTCCTCATCCCAATGCGTCACAAAAACGGCATCGATATGGTGCACGTTATTGCGAACCAACGCCGCAACCACACGCTCGTCGAGCCCGCAGTCGACGAGAGCTACTGCGCCGCCTTGGCGGATAAGAATCGCATCGGCCTGGCCCACATCGAGCACCGTCACCGAAGGCGGAGCGAATCGATCCCAATAGACGTACGGAATCGCAGCCAAGAGCATCAGGCATGCAAGCCCCACCGCCATAGGACGTGCACGGGGACGCGGCCACCTGACCAGCAGAGCCGCCAGCAAACACGGCACTAGGTAAATCCACATGCTATCGGGCGGCACACTCACGGATGCACCCGGCACGGCGGCAAACAGCTGCTCGAAGAATAGCGCGCAACGGGCGGCAATCATGGGCACAGCGAGCACCCAAGTCCGCAACGGTGCCACGAGCGAAAAGGGAACCAGCACGATCGACACAGCAAGCAGTACGCTCACCACCGGACCGATGACCGCATTTGCCAGCGGAGCAATGAGCGAGAACGTACCGAAGGCAGGAATGGTAATGGGGAGCGTCGCCAACTGCGAGCACAGCGTGACGGAAAGCATGCTGGCAATGCCCGATGGCACACCCAGCTCACCCAAAGCGTAGGTCGCATAGGGGCAAAAGCACAGGATGGCAAAGACGCTGGCACATGAAAGCTGAAAGCCCATCTCGAACAGCACCGTCGGCCGCAGTAGAACAAAGATGGACATGGTTACGAAGAGTGCCGATGCACCGTGCCGGCGACGCCCCGCGCCGTTTACGACAAGCGTCGCGAACACCATGCAGCACGCGCGCACGGCAGAGGGAGACGCGCCCGTAAAGGTAGCGTAGCCCACAAGCGTTATCGCCAGTATCGCCCGCTGAAGACCACGTGAGCACCGAGTCTTTTGCAATAAACCCTCGATTAAAAACCCCACGATAGCCAAATGGCTGCCCGAGACGGCGATAAGATGCGCCGTTCCCGTCACCGAAAACCAGTCGCCCGCCGGCTGGGCGCGCAGCTCGGCCGAACGACCGCAGACGACACCGGCTATGAGCGCACGCGCCGGTTCGGTCGCAGGCGCAATGGACACAAGCAGCCCATTTCGCAGCCGAAGCAGCGGCCCCGGAGAGCCCTCATCGACCGACACAATCCGAACGGCTTTAACCTTGCGCACCTCGCCTCGGAGCACGCGCGATCGTCCATACGCATCGTTCTCAAAACGTGAAACGCGACCGATAACACGCACGTGCGCCCCGACCTTGAGCTCACGATCACACGATAGGCGAACCGTTGCCAAGTTCTTACCGGGCTCGCGTGCCTCGCAGGTATAGGAATACACGTCGTCGTTTATGGATGGATCACCCTGCACGACAAACTCGAGACCGCTTGCCGCTCGACCGTCGAGCGCCTTCGAAGCGCTGAGCGCACCCACAGCCCACCACGCCGAGACGACCGCTCCCGCCACGAGACCGACGGACACGGCATACAGCCACCGCTTCAAAGGGGCAAGCCGCGCACAAGATTGAGCCAGCACAACGAATATCGCCGCCGCAACGGGAATGGCCCATAGCGGCCCGAACGCTGGCGCCTGCTCCCCCAGTAGCGCATCAGTGGCCACGTTAAGCACCAGGGCGCAGCCCACGCACATGCCGGCACACAGAGCCATCGTCCACGGCATCAGGGGCCGCGGAGGCATCACATGCTCGCGCTCGGTCGCACTCATACGCAGATGCAATCTTTGATTTTGGCAAGCTTCTTCTCGCCGATTCCCGACACACGCATCAGATCGTCAACCGAGGCAAAAGCACCGTTCTTTGTCCGCTCATCGATAATCGACTGGGCCATGGAGGGACCGATGCCCGAAAGCGTCTGCAGCTCTGCCGCGCTTGCCGTATTGATGTTTACTAGGCCTGTTGCGCTACTCACGCCCGATGCTGCGGAAGCCCCACCATCAACACCGGCTTCCGCAATGGACGCCTGCTGCTCCCCTACCGTTGGAACATGAATCTTCTGTCCATCGACGACCTTAGATGCCCGATTGAGCCCCGTAACGTCTGCCTCTGGCGCCAGCCCGCCGGCGGCATCAATCGCCTGAGCCACCCGCGCGCCGTCCTTGAGACGATATACACCGGGCGACACCACGGCGCCATCGACATCGACATAGACCTCTGCCGCGGCAGAAGCCTTAGTCGAAGAACCTTCGGATGTCTTTCCGCTCGAGGCATCACCGGATTCCGGCTCCACCAACGAGCCCAAACCGTCAGTGCGCTCAAACGACACGCCACCGGCACCGCCGCCAAGGTTCGCCATCGCCAGTCCACTCGCCATCGCAATGACGACCAGTATCGCCATCACCACTGCCCTATGACCGAGCAGCTTGTCAGCCAAGCGGTCCATCCGTTTGACTCGTTCGTGTTGTTCGCGCTGCGCCATAGCAAAACCTCCCAACACCATCGTGTCAGGAAAGGAGCCCTGCAACAGCCATGCTTCAAAACCGGTTATCGCGGTCAAACCAAAAGCCGACCAAAACCTTGCACAAATCTGTCCATTTATTCAGCCACACGTCAGCAAATGAACACTTAGTCGCAAAATGCCCAGATAGCAAAAGACCGACGATGCAGGCGCATCGTCGGTCTATGCACAAATTTACTCGTGATCTTGGTAAATCTCACGCGGAGCAAGCTCCGAATGTTTGCGCTTTAAGGTCTTAGGGGCCTTATACGTGTTGCTCTCGAAGTCGATGTACTCGGTCTGCTTGAGCAGGCGCTCAATCATCTCCTCATGATCGAACAACTCCCAGGCCTCATGCACGGCATCGAGTTTAGCGTGCGTCTCGGGTCGGCGCGGCATAAACAGCGTGCAGCAGTCGGGAGCGGCCTCAGTCGAGATATCGAACGTACCGATCTCCTCAGCACGCGCGATGATCTCCTGCTTGTCCGAACCGATGAGAGGACGGAACACGGGGATCTTCACGGCCTCGTTGACGGCCATGATGTTCTCAAGCGTTTGGGAGGCAACCTGCCCAAGCGATTCGCCCGTAACGATGGCCTTGGCGCCCTCGATGCGCGCAATGCGCTCGGCAACCGAATACATAATGCGACGATACATGATCACACGCAGGTTGCTGGGGCAGGTGACCGAAATCTCACGCTGGCAGTCGCCAAACGGCACCACGTACAGGCGGCCGATCTGGACACCCGGCTCAAGCGCACGGATGATGTCCTGCACCAAATACTCGCTCGTATCAGGCGTCTGCGGACGACCGGAGAAATGCACCGGCACGCACACCGCGCCGCGACGCGCGAGCATCCAGGTCGCCACCGGAGAATCGATACCCGACGACAGCAGCGTCACGACCTTGCCGGCAGAACCCACCGGCAGACCGCCCACGCCGCGCTCGGAGCGCGCGTACACATAAACGCTACCCTGGACCACCAGTACGTGCACCATCACATCGGGGTCGTGCATTTGAACCTTTTTATCGGGGAAGGCCTCACACAGTACCTCGCCCACCTGACGATTAATATCGATCGAGGTGAGCTCATAGTCGGTATTGGAGCGCTTGGCGTGCACCTTAAACGAATCGAAGGAACCAAACTCGCGCAGTGCCTTCACGGCGGCGGCGCAGTACTCCTGCGGGTCGCGGTTGGTGTGATACGCCATAGACACACGGGCAACGCCGGGGACGGTGCGAATGACACGCGCCGCCTCGTCGGCCTGATGCTCGTTAAAGGTCACGAGGATATAACCGGAAATTCGAGACACGGCGTTCACGGAAAAGGCGGCCAAGGCCGCCTTGATGTTATCCATGAGGATATGCTCAAAATGTGCGCGGTTCTTGCCCTTCAGCCCAACCTCGTGATAGTGGACTAGGCAGACGCGAGCCGCCATTTAGGCTTCAGCAACCTTGTGGCCGAGCGCCTTCTCGTAACGGGCCTCGTCGTAAGAGATGTCGCCGTCGACAATCTCGTCCATAGCCATCGAGATGGTATCGGCACCGGAAAGCCCGATGGTGATGTCATCGACATCCTGGACGGCAAGCACGCGGTTGTGCTGGCCACGCAGCATGCTATTGATGTCGCAGGCGCGCTTGGAGGCAAGCGAAGCGAGCAGGAAGCGGTTGTGATCGGTCTTCTCCAGAAGATCGTCAATGCAAGGCTTTACAACGGACACGGACCTCAGATCCTTTCATGCATATCGAGAACGCGAACGAGCTCATCGGTCGCGCGGTCGAGATCGTCATTCACCACGACGTCGTCGTAGCGGTCGGCAAGGGCAAGCTCATCGGCGGCGTTTGCCATACGCAGCTCAATCGTCTCGGGCGTCTCGGTACCGCGACCGACTAGACGCTCGCGGAGCACCTCAAGCGAAGGCGGCTTGATAAAGATCAGCACGGCCTCGGGGAAACGCTCCTTCACCTGCAGGGCGCCCTGGACATCGATCTCCAAAATCAGAGACGAGCCCGAGGCGAGCTTGGATGTGACCTCGCTCACCAACGTGCCGTAGCAGTTACCGTGGACCTCGGCCCACTCAACAAACTCACCGTTTGCCACGCGGCGGTCGAACTCCTCGCGCGTCAGAAAAAAGTAGTTGACGCCGTCGACCTCACCTTTGCGTGGTGCTCGCGTGGTAGCCGAAACCGTCAGACCCAGGTTCGAGCGGCGCTCGCGCACACGAGTGACGAGCGTACCCTTGCCTGCGCCTGACGGTCCAGAAATCACAAAGAGCTTGGAATCCTGAGCGCTCACTTATTTGGTCAGCTGCTCGAGGAGCTGCTCGCGCTGACGGACGCCGAGGCCCTGGACGCGACGAGTAGCGGAGATACCGAGCTCCTCCATGATCTTGGCGGCCTTGGCCTTGCCATAACCAGGGAGAGACTCGATGAGGGTGGAAACCTTCATGCGGGAAGCGATGGGGTCATCGGAGTTGAGCACGGACTCGAGGGACTTCTCGCCCTTCTTGATCTGCTCGCGAAGCTCAGCGCGGGCGTGACGTGCGGCGGCAGCCTTCTCAAGAGCCTGCTTGCGCTGCTCGTCGGTAAGCTGAGGGAGTGCCATTCGTACCTCCAAATAGTTGGGTTATATCTGATTCAATAATTGGCATTTTAGCACGTAGAACGTACAAAATGCCTAATCGCGGCTCCATAGGTTAGACGATACCCGCAAAAAGTGCAATATACTGCGCCCAAAGTTAAGCCCCTGACCTGCGATTCCACACAAAGGATGGGAAAGTTTACGCAGGCACAGGGGCTATTTTGTGCTAATGAGACCCAAAAGTGGTGACTTAGGGGAATCTTTTACGCGACGTTTTCGACCAGCTCGGCGACGATGGCGTCAAAGGCGGCAACCGGATCGTCGGCACCGGTGATGGGACGGCCCACCACAATGTGGCTTGCGCCACGCTCGATAGCCTGGGAAGGCGTCGCCACGCGGGACTGGTCACCAAGGGCGGCACCCACCGGACGCACACCCGGAGTCACGATCAGGGCATCAGGACCCAGCAGCTCACGCATGTCGTGAGCCTCCATCGGCGAGCACACGATGCCGTCGATGCCGTTGGTCTGGGCAAGCTTTGCCAGACGGGCGGCTTCCTCGGCCACGGGAGACTCGACGCCGATCTCGCTCAAGGCATCCTGATTCATACTCGTGAGCACGGTAATGGCGACGAGCTTGGCGCGGTCCTCGCGCGCCTCCTCGGCACCCTCACGGCACGCGGCGAGCATAGCGCCCGAACCCAAGCCGTGGACCGAGAGCAGGTCGGCACCGGCAAGCGAGGCCGAACGGGCGGCACCGCGCACCTGATGCGGAATGTCATGGAACTTAAGGTCGAGGAAGACCTTGAAGCCCAAGTCCTTGAACGTCTTGACGATCTCGGGACCCTCGGCGTAATAGAGCGTCATGCCCACCTTGAGCCAGACGGCGTGGCCCGAAAGCTCATGGGCGAGCTCGAGCGCACGCTCACGATCGCAGTCGAGGGCGACGATAACACGGTCGCGGGCATCATTCTCTAGCATTCGAAAGCACCTACCAGCTCGTTGATATCCTTCACGCCCTGGGACTCTGCCCAAGCCTCGAGCTCGCGCGCGATCTTAATCGAAGCGCACGGATCGACAAAGTTGGCCATACCGACCGACACGCAGGTGGCGCCGGCCAGGATAAACTCGGCAGCATCCTCGCCGGTCATGACACCGCCGACGCCGTTGATGGGGATATCGACGGCCTGAGCGACCTCCCAGACCATGCGAACGGCGATGTGGTGGCACAGCGGGCCCGAAAGGCCGCCCTTGGGCTTGGCAACACGGGACTTGCGGGTGTGCACGTCAATGGCCATGCCCTGGATGGAATTGATGACCGAAAGGCCGTCGGCGCCGGCGGCCTCGAGAGCCTTGGCAATCTCGGCGACATTAACCGGAGCCATCTTTACGAACAGCGGCTTATCGGTCACCTTGCGGCAGGCAGCCATAACGGAAGAGGCGCCCTCGGGCGTGGAGCCCATGGCGGCACCGCCGGCGGCGATATTAGGGCAGCTCACGTTGATCTCGTAGCCGGCAGCCCAGGGACACAGCTCGACATACATCTCGAGCGCGCGGACAAACTCGTCAACGGAGTGGCCGGCAACCTGACAGATGACCTGGCAGCCGTCCTTGGACAGCTGTTCGAGCCACGGACCGGACTCGCGGGCAAAGGCGGCCACGCCGGGGTTCTGAAGGCCCACGGAGTTGATCATACCGCCGGGAATCTCGGCCATGCGGGGCGCGGGGTTGCCGGGCCAGGGCTCGGCAGCGCAACCCTTGGTGGTGATGGCGCCCAGCTGGGAAACATCAAAGAAGTTCTGGAACTGCCAACCGTAGCCAAAGGTACCGGCTGCGGTGTTGATGGGGTTCTGCATCTTGACGCCGCCGAAATCGACGGCCATGTTAACGGTACCCACTAGAAGACCACCACCTTGGAAGCATCGAACACGGGGCCGCACATGCAAGCACCCTTCATACCGTCGACCGTCTCGACATTGCAGGTGTTGCAGGCGCCAAAGCCACAGCTCATCATGCGCTCGAGGGACACCTCGCAGTACGCACCGGCCTCGGCGGCAGCGGCGGCGACTTTCTTCATCATGACAGCGGGGCCGCAGCTGGCGACGTAGTCGTAGCCGCCCTCGCCAAGCAGCTCAGCGGCAGGATCGGTGCAAAAACCGTGCGTGCCGAGCGAGCCGTCGTCGGTGCACACGTTGACCGTGGCTCCCAGCGCGCGGAACTCATCGACGCCCACGGCCTTGGACGCGGTGCCAAAGCCCAGGCACACGTCGACGGCCACACCCTGCTCGACGAGCATGCCGGCAAGGCACAGCACGGGCGGAACACCGATGCCGCCCGCAACGAGCAGCGCCTTCCTGGTGCCCTCGGGAACAAGCCAGCCGCGGCCGCCAGGGCCCAGCAGGTTAGAAGTGGAACCGGGGGCCATCTGCGACAGACGGCGGGTGTCGTCGCCCACGACGGCGTACCACAGCTCGACGGTGCCGGCCTGGGCGTCGGCGCGATAGAAGCTCAGGGGCACGCGAAGCAGCGAAGAGGCATCGCCGGGCACGGCGATGTTCACAAACTGACCGGGCTTGAGCGCACTTGCAAGCTTGGGGGCCGAGATTACGAGCGAGAAGATGCCCTCGGCGATCTCCTTGTTCGAGACGACCTCGAAGTCGTGCATGCGTGCAGTGGAAGGTGTGGGCATAGACGCTCCAATCCCCCATGCGGTTGCATGGTTCAGGCGAACAGAAAGCGCGGCACCGCAAGGGCGCCGCGCACAAAAGCGATAAGGCTATGCTAGCAGATGCAGCCGTCGGCGAGCGTCTGCTTGCCGCCGACAAACACATCGGTGGCACGACCGGTGAGCGTGCGGCCGGCAAAACCGGAATTCTCGGCACGCGACTCGTAGCCGTCCTCGCCGACCGTCCAGGTGGCAGACGCGTCGAAGACAGTCAGGTCGGCAACGGAGCCCGCCTTGACCTGAACCTGGTCGAGGCCCAGGATCTCACGAGGCTTGATGGCCATGAGCTCGACCATGCGACCCATGCTCATCTTGCCCGTGTTGACCAGCTCGGTGAGCACGAGCGACAGCGAGGTCTCGAGGCCGATCATGCCGAAGGGCGCCAGCTCGAATTCGCGGGCCTTCTCCCACGGAGTATGGGGAGCGTGATCGGTGACGATAGCGTCGACGGTACCGTCGATGACGCCCTGACGGATAGCCTCGGCGTCCTCGTCGGTACGCAGCGGCGGGTTGACCTTGAGCGAGGTGTTGTAGGTCTCGTCCAGGTCGTTCTCGGTCAGGAACATGTGGTGCGGCGTGGCCTCGCAGGTGACCTGCACGCCAGCTGCCTTACCGGCACGCACGAGCTCCAGGCCATGGGCGGTGGAGATGTGCTGGATGTGCAGCTTGGCACCGGTCAGCTTGGCGATCTCGATGTCGCGGGCGATCTGGAGCTCCTCGCCGGCAGCCGGCCAGCCCTCGAGAGCCAGACGGGTCGAGACCTTGCCCTCGTTGATCTGGCCGTGGCCGACCAGGTCCTCGTCCTGGCAGTGGCTCATAAAGACCTTGCCGAACATCTTGCCGTAGTCCATGCAGCGACGGAGCATGCCCGCGCCCTGCACGCCACGACCGTCGTCAGTGAAGGCGACGGCGCCGTGGGCGACCATATCGCCCATCTCGGACATGGCCTCGCCCTTAAGACCGCGGGTCATGGCTCCCGACGGATAGACGCGGCAGTGGCCGACCTCGGCAGCGCGGGACTTGACGAACTCCACGACGGTGCCGTTATCGGTGACGGGATCGGTGTTGGGCATGGCGCACACGCCGGTAAAGCCGCCCTTGGCAGCTGCACGGGTGCCGCTCTCGATGTCCTCTTTGACCTCGTAGCCGGGCTCGCGAAGGTGAACGTGCATATCCACCAGGCCGGGGACGAGATATTTGCCGGAAAGGTCGCGGACCTCGGCTCCCTCGACGGCGAGATTCTCGCCGACCTCGGCGATCTTATCGCCGTCAATCAGGACGTCAACGACACCGTCAAGCTCGACGGACGGGTCGACGACGTGGGCATTCTTAAGAAGCAAGGCCATTATCGGCACCTCCAAGCAGCAGATACAGGATAGCCATACGCACGCAGATACCGGCGTAGACCTGCTCCAGGATGACGGAGCGTTGCGGGTGGTCGGCCATATAGGAGTCGAACTCGACGCCGCGGTTGATGGGGCCCGGGTGACAGATGATCGCGTCGGGCTTCATGAGCTTCTCGCGGTCCTTGGTCAGGCCGAAGAGCTTGTGGTACTCACGAATGGTCGGGAACGGAGCGCCCTCGAGGCGCTCCTGCTGCACGCGCAGCATGTAGACGACGTCCAGCTCGGGGAGTACCGAATCGAGGTCGCTCGTCACGTGGTCGCAGCCCAGGACCTCGGGCGCCGGCGGCAGCAGCGTGCCGGGGGCGACGGCGTAGGTCTCGCAGCCCATGATCTTAAGTGCGGGGATCAGCGAGCCGCACACGCGGGAGTGCGCGATATCGCCGACGACGGCGACCTTCAGACCGTGGAAGTCACCCTTGTGCTCCCAGATGGTGTACAGGTCGAGCAGGGCCTGCGTGGGGTGGTTGTGCTTGCCGTCGCCGGCGCAGATGACGCTCGCGGGCGAGTTCTGCGTGACGATGTAGGGAGCACCGGCGTGCTTATCGCGAACGACGATGCAATCAATCTTGTAGGCGTTGAGGGTCTCGACGGTGTCGACGAGGCTCTCGCCCTTGACCGTGGAGGTCGAGGAGCCGCCAAAGTTGAGGCTGTCGGCCGAAAGGCGCTTCTCGGCGAGCTCGAAGGAGCTGCGGGTGCGCGTCGAGGGCTCGTTGAACATGTTGACGATGGTCTTGCCCTTGAGCGTGGGGACCTTCTTGATCGCACGCTCGTTGACCTCGGAGAACGCCTTGGCGGTCTCGAGGATGAGCTTGATGTCCTCTTCGGAGTACTCGGTAATGTCGATCAGGTGCTTATGGTTGAACGCCACGGTACTACTCACCTCCCAGCGGCGCGGAGCCCACATGGGAACCCGGCGCGACGTCGTTAATCTCGACAGCGGTGCGGCCGTCTACTTCCTTCATATATAGGTGCACGTTCTCCTCATGCGACGAGGGAACGTTCTTGCCGACAAAGTCCGGCGAGATGGGGAGCTCACGGTGACCGCGGTCAACGAGAACTGCCAGCTCGATGCGGCTCGGACGGCCCAGGTCCATGACGGCATCCAGAGCGGCGCGGATAGTACGGCCCGTATACAGGATGTCGTCCACCAGCACAACGCGCTTGCCGTCGACGCTGAAGGGAATGTTGGTAGCGTGGATCGCGGGAGCGAAATTGGTCGCATAGTCATCGCGGTAGAAGCTGATGTCGAGGCTGCCGAGCGGAACGTCGACGCCCTCGATCTCCTTGATCTCCTCGGCGAGCTTCTTTGCCAGAAGGTCGCCGCGCGTGACGATACCGACCAGAGCGAGGTCTTCACAGCCCTCGTTGCGCTCGAGGATCTCGTGCGCGATGCGGGTCATCGCTCGGTTGACGGCGGTCTCGTCCATGATGACCGCCTTGGGGGAAGTCGTGCCCATCGATCTCCTTCCTCACATGTCTTGACTGCTGACACAGTCAAAAAAATAGATGCCCGACCGCTTAAAGCGGACCAGACACCCACAGGAAGGGCTGCTCTTTGGCAGCAATGTAATTCCATGTGGGTATCTCGTACCCCTTTAATGGTCAAGGGATAGTGTAGCCAACCTCGAGCTTAATTGCGAGCATAAGTACAGAGCAATCCGTAAACGGGCGCAGGCGCTCCATAAACCTATATATATTTGTGGGACGAGCTTGAAAACGCACGCACGAGCTGGCATAATCCCCTCTGCTGCACGCAAATCGGATCTACGTCCAGGGCCGTAGCGTGAGCACTATCGCCAAAAGAGGAATATCTCTGTGTAGATTGCGCACAGGGAGCGACTTCTGTGCTATAGTTCAGGCTTGTTTGTTAACGCGACATGTTCGTTTGTCGCCCAAGGAGGGTCAGTTATGTCCAAAGTTTGCGAAGTTTGCGGTAAGCACCCCGTTGCCGGTCGCTCCATCAGCCACTCTCACCGCGTCACCAACCGTAAGTTCCGCCCCAACATCCAGCGCGTCTACGTCGTCGTCGATGGTCACCGTCGCAAGATGAACGTTTGCTCCACCTGCCTCAAGTCCGGCAAGGTTGCGCGCTCCTAAATAAGGTCTTACCAACAAGTACCTCGGACTCTCCGGGTCAAAGACCTCGCGTTCACATAGAACTTACCAAAGGCGTCCTCCCCTACGGAGGGCGCCTTTTTGCACTCATTGGGGACAGACTTACATGAGTGTTTTCACGCATTGGGGACAGACATAGATGAGCGCTTTCCCAAGCTTGCAGCGCACCGATGAGCTCACGGCGCGCAGATCGGCCCTAATCCCCGCCTCACGCAGCCTCGTTCCAGCCTGCAGTGGACTTGGTCACACTTGTAGCGCCGATGCCAGTGATACGGGCAATTTGCTTGACCGTGAGATGCGCCCGCCTGAGCCTCAGCAGGCAGGCATCGCGTTCGGGACGTGGCAGGGCCTTGAGCAGCGCAGGATCTATGCTCGGCAGGACTTCGCGCGCAACGGAAAGGGCTTCCTCATCGGGGATCCGCCGGCGGGGAAGAACCTCCACTGACCAGATCCGCCCGGCAACTTCCTTAAGATGCTCGCAATAGCGACGGGAACCCCCGACAATATCGAGCATGAGGGCCGCATCGCAGATGTCAAAGGGATCGTAGCCCAGCTGGTATGCCCTGAAGCTTGACCAGCGGTAGGCATCGAGCGAGTCGAGCGCGCCTTTTACGGGATTGAGATGGATATAATCGAGCAGCTGCACTGCCTGCGTGTCTGACTCAACCGCAACCCGCGAATAGCGATTGTCAAACAGATGACCCGTTCTCCCCGTTTTCCCATTGAAATACTTAGCATATGCCGTCAGTGCGCACTGCATTGCCTTTGAAAGGTTGTCAAATGGGTCATCAACCATCAAATGGAAGTGGTTATCCATAAGGCACCAAGCCAACACCGCCACGTCATGGCGCGCGAACCTGTCCGAGATATCCGATAAAAAACGATAACGGTCGGAGTCATCTTCAAAAATAATCTGTTTGGAGTTGCCGCGGTCAAAGACGTGGTAGTAGCCGGTGAGCGAAACGGCGCGGGCGCATCGAGGCAAAATCTCTCCTTTCAAAACCGAACAGGCGAACAGGCAACACCTAAAAGGAGAGAAGGAACGCAAAATGCTGAGCCTGTGACCTATTTATATCCAATAAGCGGCAAAAACAGGTCCAGAACGGCAAAATGGCAAAACGATGTCTGTCCCAAATGAGTGAAAGCACTCATGTAAGTCTGTCCCCAATGAGCGGGGCGATGCATTTTAGTTAAAACGCTTCAGTTTATTGAAGCGTTTTAGTGTGCCTTTTAGAGGAATCTGACCGTTCGCCGAATAATTTCTTGCTATCATGCAAGGCGTAGGGTAAATCTCCGATCGCAAGGAGACACAAATGGTGAAAAAGTCACCGGAAAACACTACTCCCGCAATCGTGGACAACGTAGAGGCGCTTGAGGCTAAGCTCGCTCAGATGCGAGAGGCCCAGGCGCTTTTTGCTACGTACACGCAGGAGCAGGTCGACAAGATCTTCTATGAGGCCGCCATGGCCGCCAACAAGGCTCGTATCCCGTTGGCGAAGATGGCCATCGAGGAGACCGGCCGCGGCGTTCTTGAGGACAAGGTCATCAAGAACCACTACGCCGCAGAGTACATCTACAACGCTTACAAGAACACCAAGACCTGTGGTGTCCTGGAGCGCGACGAGGCTTACGGCATCACCAAGATCGCCGAGCCCATCGGCATCGTGGGCGCCGTCATCCCGACGACCAACCCCACCTCCACCGCGATCTTCAAGACGCTGATCAGCCTGAAGACCCGCAACGCCATCATCATCTCCCCGCACCCGGCTGCCGCCAAGTGCACCATCGCCGCCGCTAAGCTCGTGCTTGACGCCGCCGTCAAGGCCGGCGCCCCCGAGGGCATCATCGGCTGGGTCGATGTCCCCTCCATCGAGCTGACCAACATGGTCATGCGCGACGTCGACATCATCCTCGCCACCGGTGGCCCGGGCATGGTCAAGGCCGCCTACTCCTCGGGCAAGCCCGCCCTGGGCGTTGGCGCCGGTAACACCCCGGTCGTCATCGACGACACCGCCGACGTGCTGCTCGCCGTCAACTCCATCATCCACTCCAAGACCTTCGACAACGGCATGATCTGCGCTTCCGAGCAGTCCGTGACCGTCATCGACACCATCTATGACCAGGTTAAGGCCGAGTTCCAGAAGCGCGGCTGCTACTTCGTCAAGCAGGGTGCCGAGATGGAGGCACTGCGTGCCGCCATGTTCAAGAATGGCGCCCTCGATCACCGCATCCCCGGCATGGCTGCTGCCAAGATCGCTGAGCTCGCCGGCATCGAGGTTCCCGCCAAGACCAAGATCCTGATCGCCGAGGTCACCTCCACCGACCCCGCCAAGGAGGAGTTCTCCCACGAGAAGCTCTCCCCGGTCCTGGCCATGTATCACGCCAAGGACTTCCAGGAGGCCGTCGACAAGGCCGAGCACCTGGTGCTCGCCGGTGGCCCGGGCCACACCGCCTCTCTGTACGTGCACCCCGCCCAGGCCGAGAAGATCAGCCTGTTCGAGCACGTCATGAAGGCCTGCCGTATCGTCATCAACACCCCGTCCTCGCACGGCGGCATCGGTGACCTGTACAACTTTGGCATGAAGCCGTCTCTGACCCTGGGCTGCGGCTCCTGGGGCGGCAACTCCGTCTCCGAGAACGTTGGGGTGAAGCACTTGATCAACGTTAAGACTGTGGCCGAGCGCCGTGAGAACATGCTGTGGTTCCGCGCTCCCGAGAAGGTCTACTTCAAGAAGGGTTCCACGCCCGTCGCTCTCGACGAGCTCGGTACCGTCATGGGCAAGAAGCGCGCCTTCATCGTCACCGACCAGTTCCTCTTCAAGAATGGCAACACCCGCGCCATCGAGGCCAAGCTCGACGAGATGGGCATCGCCCACGACTGCTTCTACGACGTCGAGCCCGATCCGTCGCTGCAGTGCGCACGTCGCGGCGCCAAGCAGATGGCTCTCTTTGAGCCGGACGTCATCATCGCCGTCGGCGGTGGCTCCGCTATGGACGCCGGCAAGATCATGTGGATGATGTACGAGCACCCCGAGTGCAAGTTTGAGGACATGGCCATGGACTTCATGGACATCCGCAAGCGTATCTTCACTTTCCCCGAGATGGGCAAGAAGGCCTACTTCGTCGCCGTCCCGACCTCTTCGGGTACCGGCTCCGAGTGCACGCCGTTCGCCATCATCACCGACAAGGAGACCGGCATCAAGTGGCCGCTCGCCGACTACGCGCTGCTCCCCAACATGGCTATCGTCGACGCCGACAACTGCATGACCGCCCCGCGCGGCCTGACCGCTGCCTCCGGCATCGACGTCATGACCCACGCCATCGAGTCCTACGTCTCCATCATGGCTTCCGACTACACCAAGGGCCTCTCCGAGCGCGCTGCTAAGCTCGTCTTCGAGAACCTGCCCTCCAGCTTCACGAACGGCGCCAAGGACCCGCACGCCCGCGAGGAGATGCACAACGCCTCCTGCATGGCCGGCATGGCCTTCGCCAACGCCTTCCTGGGCCTCAACCACTCCATGGCCCACAAGCTCGGCGCCTTCCATCACCTGCCCCACGGCCTCGCCAACGCCGTCATCCTGACTCGCGTCATGCGCTACAACGCCGCCGAGGCTCCCGTCAAGATGGGCACCTTCTCCCAGTATCCTTACCCCAACGCGCTGCACAACTACGCCGAGATGGCCAAGTACTGCGGCATCGAGGGCAAGGACGACAAGGAGGTCTTCGAGAACTTCATCACGAAGCTCGAGGAGCTCAAGGACTTCATCGGTGTCAAGAAGACCATCGCCGACTACGGTGTTGACGAGCAGTACTTCCTCGACACCCTCGACGAGATGACCGAGCAGGCATTCAACGACCAGTGCACCGGCGCTAACCCGCGCTACCCGCTCATGAGCGAGATCAAGGAGCTCTACCTGGACGCCTACTACGGCCGCAAGCCTCAGGACTACGCCGTCTGCTAGTTTTAGCACGGTTTTTAACGGCGGGGGTGCACGGGTGTTTCACACACCCCCGCCGTCGCTTCTATCGCATCGTTGAAAGGATGCAACCATGCTGCTACCCGATTCCAAGACCGAGCTCGTCCGCCGTGGCAACAAGGTCGTTTACGACCTGGGCGACAAGATCGTCAAGGTCTTTAACGAGACCAAGCCTGTCTCCGACGTGTTCAACGAGGCTTTGAATCTTGCCCGCATCAATGAGTGCGGCATCCGCAGCCCCAAGGCTCTCGAGGTTTCCCAGCTCGAGAACGCCAACGGCTGGGCGCTCGTGACCGAGAAGGTTCCGGGCACCACCCTTGCCGAAAAGATGACTGCCGAGCCCCAGCGCTTTGGTGAGTACCTCGAGATGTTCGTCGACCTCCAGATCGAGATCCACGGCTACACCTCCCCGCTGCTCAACCGTCAGCGCGACAAGTTCGCCCGCATGATCGACAGCCTTGATCAGCTCAATGCCACCACGCGCTACAACCTTCAGGAGCGTCTGGACGGCATGACCAAGGAGTTCAAGGTCTGCCACGGCGACTTCAACCCCTCCAACGTCATCGTCGGCGACGACGGCCAGCTCTATGTGTGCGACTGGGCACACGCCACCCAGGGCTCCCCTGCTGCCGACGTTGCCACCACCTACCTGCTCTTTGCTCTCAACAGCAAGGATCAGGCCGAGGCCTACCTGGAGCTCTACTGCGACCGCGCCGACATGCCCATGCAGGTCGTGCGTCAGTGGACGAGCATCGTCGCTGCTTCCGAGCTCGCTCGTAAGCGCAACGTGAACGATGAGTTCCTGAAGAACTGGATCGACGTCGTCGATTATCAGTAATATCTGAGCGATTCATTTCGCATCGGAGGCACAAGGAAAACCCCGCAGCTCATTAGGGATGTGGGGTTTTCCTTTTAGATATCGAGGATGTCACAAGATAAAAGGACGGCCCCGCATCTCCCCGATCTGGAGAAATGCGGGGCCGTCCCGTATATCGAACTAAAAGCGAAATCGTAGATTAACGGCGGGCCGCCTTAACAAGCTCGGAAACCTTGGCGACGACCTCGTCAATCGCCACGTCCTCGCGCTCGCCCGTGGCACGATCCTTGAGCTCAACGGTACCGTTCTTAAGGCCGCGCTTGCCGAGCACCACCTGATACGGGAAGCCCATAAGGTCGTTGTCGGCAAACTTAAAGCCGGGACGCTCATCGCGATCGTCGACGACGACCTCGATACCCTCGGCGCACAGGCCATCAACGATCTTCTCGCAGACGGAAGCGCACTCCTCCTTCTTGGGGTCGAGCGGAATCACCGCGACCTCGTACGGAGCGACAGAGACCGGCCAGACGATACCGTGCTCGTCGTTGTGCTGCTCCACGACGGCAGCAAGCGAGCGGGACACGCCCACGCCGTAGCAACCCATGATAAGCGGCTTTTCCTTGCCATCCTCGTCCATAAAGGTGGCACCCATGGCCTCGGAATACTTGGTGCCCAGCTGGAAGACCTGGGAGACCTCGATGCCACGGGCAGCAGAGAGCGGCTTGCCGCAGTGCGGGCAGGGATCGCCGGCAACAACGGTGACCAGATCGGCCCACTCATCGACGGTAAAGTCACGCTCGGGGCAGGCGCCGGTAAAGTGATAGTCGACCTCGTTGGCGCCACAGGCCCACTGCTTGGACTCGCGCAGGCTCTCGTCGCACACCAGACGAATGCCCTCGGGAAGGTTAACCGGTCCGATAAAGCCCTTATGCAGACCGTAGGTCTGGAGCTCCTCATCGGTCATCATGCGATAACCCTTGCCAAAGACATGCTCGGCCTTGCAGTCATTGAGCTCATGATCGCCCGGAACAATGGCCACGACTGGCTTGCTCTCGGCATCGATGAGAGCCAAGGACTTGCGCGTGCCGTTCTCGGGGAAGCCGAAGAACTTTGCAACGGCCTCGATGGTGCCCATGCCCGGAGTCTCGACCTTGGTGAGCGTACCGTCGCCAGGACCCTCGGTCACAACGACCTTGGTGCTTGCCGCCTCGTCATCGGCAGCAAAGCCACAATCGTCGCAGTAGACCAGCGAAGCCTCGCCGGCCTCGGCCAGCGCCATGTACTCGACGGAGGTGTCGCCGCCGATCTCGCCGGAGTCGGCGACAACGGGCAGGGCCTTGATGTAGCAGCGCTCGCAGATGTTGGCGTAGGCCTGCTTCATCTTGTCGTACTCCTCCTGCAGACTCTCCTGCGTGGCGGAGAAGCTGTAGGCGTCCTTCATGATGAACTCACGGCCGCGCATCAGGCCAAAGCGGGGACGGAACTCGTCGCGGAACTTATCCTGGATGTGATAGAGATTCACCGGCAGCTGCTTGTAGGAACGCAGTTCATTGCGTACCAGGGCGGTCACGGTCTCCTCGTGCGTGGGGCCGAGCACGAACTCACGACCGTGACGGTCATCAAAGCGCACGAGCTCCTTGCCATAGGCATCGATTCGGCCGGACTCGCGCCATAGCTCAGCATCGACCATAATGGGCATCATGAGCTCCTGCGCACCGGCAGCGTCCATCTCGTCACGCACGATATTCTCGATCTTGCGGATCGAGCGCCATGCGAGCGGCAGATAGGAATACAGGCCGGCGGCCTCCTTGCGGATCATGCCGGCACGGAGCAGCAGGCGGTGGCTGGCGAGCTCAGCGTCCGCCGGATCCTCTTTAAGCGTCGGCGCATAGAGCTTAGACATATACATTGCTCGAGTCATTTACTTCTCCTCAATAAGTTTGTCGACCTCGGCCATCAGAGCGTCAACAATTTGATCCTCAGCTACTTTACCAATGATCTGGCCATGCGAAAAGAGCAGGCCCTGACCTCGTCCACAGGCCACGCCTAGGTCGGCGTCGGAAGCCTCGCCGGGGCCATTAACGGCACACCCCATCACGGCGATCGAAAGCGGCGCGGAGTAGTTCTTAAGCCGCTCGGTGACCTCCTCGGCAATGGGAATAAGGTTAACCTGGCAGCGAGCGCACGTGGGGCACGAGACAATCTCGGGGCCACGGCGACGCAGGCCCAGCGACTGCAGAATACCCCAGGCAACCGGCGGCTCCTCAACCGGATCGGCCGTGAGAGAGACGCGCATGGTGTCACCAATACCCTCAGACAGCAGGATACCAAGGCCCACCGAGCTCTTAATGGTGCCCTGGAGCTTGGTACCCGCCTCGGTTACGCCCAGGTGAAGCGGAACGTGGGGAATCTCACGCGACAGGGCTCGATAGGTATCGAGCGTCGTTTGCACGCTATGGGCCTTAGCCGAAAGCACAATGTTCGTAAATCCGCGGTCCTCAAAGTGCTGCACAAAACGCTCGCTCGACATCACGAGCTTCTCGGGCTGCGTGAGGTCGTCGCGCTCGGCGATGTCCTGCTCGAGCGAACCGGCGTTGACGCCAATACGAATCGCACAACCCGCGGCACCCGCAGCATCGATCACCGCGTCGACCTTAGCCCAATCGCCGATATTGCCGGGATTGATGCGCAGCTTGGCGGCACCAGCCTCGACGGCGCCGATGGCGAGCTTATGGTTAAAGTGAATATCGGCAACGATCGGCACTGGGGACTCGGCACAGATGGTACGGAAGCCCTCGAGCGCGGCCTCGGTGGGTACACTCACGCGCACGATATCGCAGCCCGCCTGCGCCAACGCGCGAACCTGCCCAAGCGTTGCCTGAGCATCGGCGGTATCGGTGCAGGTCATGGACTGAACCACCACCGGCGCGCCGCCGCCGATCTGCACGCCGCCCACATACACGGGGCGCGTATGCTCGCGCGGCAAAGAATGGGATAGAGACAATCCAAACACTCCCCTACAGAATAAATCGAAGGATGTCGGAACGAAGCATATAGACAAACAGCAGTGCGAAGAGCGCGATGCCCACATAGCTCACAATCGTCTGAGCCTTGAGAGGCAGCTCGCGACCCGCAATCTTTTGAATAATCTCGATGACTAACTTACCGCCGTCGAGCGGGGGGATGGGCAGCAAGTTCATAAAACCCAGCGAGAACGAAATGAGCGCGGCAAACGACAGGAATGTTACGGGGCCGGCAGCAGCCGCCTGAGAGGACATGACGCTGATGCCCACGATCGACGAGGACTGGTCGAGAATCTCCATCGTATGCTGCGGCTGGAGTAGGCGAATAACGCCATCCGCGGTCTGCACAACATAGGAGAATGACAGACGCGCCGAGGTGATGGGGTCCAAACGGACCACCTGCGTAGAGGCATAAACGCCCAGACGTTCGTCCTCTTTGAGTGCAACCGAGGTCGAGCACTGCTTGCCATCGCGCTCATACTCAATAGCAATATCGTCCTTACCGGCGGCCTTGCCGATGGCATCGTAGACGTCCATCCAAGTGGAACATGAGACACCGTCAACCGAAAGGATCGCATCACCGGACTCGATACCCGCCTTGGCGGCAATAGACCCCTCGTCAACCTGACCGATCACATTGGTATCGATCGGCACGGTGACACCCGCAATGGAATAGATGCTCATAAGGAGCAAAAAACCCGTCAGGATATTGACGAGAATGCCCGCGAGCAGCATAAAGGCGCGCTTGAGAAAGCCCTGGCCCAGATAGGTGTGCGAGCGCTCTTGCGCCAAGAAATCAGCCTCGCCGCACGGCAGCTCCCACACATCGCCCTCGGCAGTCGCATGCTCTCGATCGAACCGGCGGCCGTCAAAGGTGGTGTAACCCGCAGCGTCTCGAGGCAGTGTCTGATACTTGGTGGGATAGTAGCTCGGTGAGGGCTTCTCCCCTTCCTCATACCAAGGTGCGATGGAGCCCCAGCCCAGCAACAGAGCACAAGCCTCGAGCACATCCTCCTCGGAAAGCTCGAGCTCGACAGCAAGGTCGGCCACGGTCACGCGACCATGACGGTAGATTGCCGCGAGCACGCGATCGGCGCACGAAACGTCGGTCGGATCCATACCGCAGATGGCAGCGTAGCCACCCAGCAGCAGCGGGGTCACGCCAAACTTAGTTCCAATGCGACGCGACGTGTAATGGATGTCAAAGCGGCACGGCAGGCCCAAAAAGAACTCGGTCACACGGACGCCGCAGACACGCGCCGCCAAAAAGTGGCCGCCCTCGTGCAAAAACACGAGGACGGAAAGCATCAGCAGGCCCCAAAAGACCGATGAGAGAACGCTCAGAACAGTATCCATAAAACGAAAAAGCAATCCTTATGGGTTAGGAACGGGTTGCGGCGAGCACCTGCGCAGCCTTTTCACGCGCCCACGCATCGATGTCGCGAAGCTGCTCAAACGAATCGACCGCCTGCATATCGTGGGCATCCATGCAGGATTCCACAATGCGATCGATATCGGTAAAGCTGCAGCCATCGTGCAGGAAGGCATCGACGGCGACCTCGTTGGCGGCATTGAGCACGCACGGCATGGTGCCACCCGTCTTGCCGGCACGCTCGGCCAGTGCCAGACAGCGGAAGGTATCCATGTCGGCAGCATCAAAAGTGAGCTGTCCCAGCTCGCGGAAATCGATACGAGGCGCCGGGGTATCCCAACGCTCGGGATACGAAAAAGCGAACTGGATGGGAATACGCATGTCGGAAGCACCGAGATGCGCCATCACGGAGCCGTCGGCGAACTCGACCATAGAGTGAATCTTAGACTGACGCTGCACGACCACGTTAATGAAATCGAGGTCGCAGTTAAACAGATGCATGGCCTCAATGCGCTCCAGGCCCTTGTTCATGAGGGTGGCGGAGTCGATGGTGATCTTGGCACCCATGGCCCACGTGGGATGTGCGAGGGCATCGGCACGCGTCACGCGATCGAGCTCGTCGCGCGTACGGCCAAAGAATGGACCGCCCGAGCAGGTGAGCCAAATACAATGAGCCTCGCGCGGGTTCTCCCCCAGATAGCACTGGAAGATGGCAGAGTGCTCAGAGTCGACTGGAATAAGCTGGCCCGGTTGCGCCAACGGCATAAGCAAGTCGCCACCGACGACGAGGGACTCCTTGTTGGCAAGGGCAAGACGCTTATTCGAGGTCAAGGCCGCACGGCTCGCCTCGAGACCGGCGGCGCCCACAATAGCGACAAGCACGCAGTCGACATCATCGCGACGTGCGAGCTCGCAAACCGCTTGCGCGCCAACGCCGAGCTTCGTTCCCTCGGGCAACTCCTGCAGCACGGCGTCATCGCCATGAGCGACATCGGCCACGGCAACCGCCGAAACCGAGAACTCGCGGGCAGCGGCAACGAGCTCCGAGGTGCTGGAATTAACGGACAGCGCCGTCACCTGTAGTCGATCGGCATGCTGACGGCACACATCGAGTGCCTGGGTGCCGATAGACCCCGTACAACCCAGGATGGCAACACGGAGGCGTCCATCGGGGCCATACGTCGTCTGGAATGACATTACAGCACGCCTCCGATCATCAAAAGCAGCTGCGCGGTAATGCAGCCAAAGATAAGCGAGTCGCTACGGTCGAGCATGCCGCCATGGCCCGGGATAAGGTTACCGGAATCCTTGACGCCCACACCGCGCTTGATGCGCGACTCGATGAGGTCGCCGATAACGCCCAAAATGGACACGACCACGCCGCACAGCAGCGCATAGGGCAGGCTGAGCTTGTAGAAGTGCGTCGCCCACAGGATGAGCCAAATCAAAACCGAGCCCAGGATGCCACCGACAAACCCCTCCCAGCTCTTTTTGGGAGAGATCTTGGGGACCATCTTGTGCTTGCCGATACGGCTGCCCACGATGTAGGCAAACGAATCGGAGACCCAAAGAGACGCGCAAACGCCCACCGAAAGCAGGGCGCCGGCAAAACCGGGCACGGCATCGCGCAGCAACACGATAGCCGACAGCATAAAGCCAGTGTAGATTGGACCCATGAGCGTCACGGCCACATCGGAGATACGGGTACGCGGCGACCAGACATACCAAATGCCCACAGCGAGCATCAGGGCAAAAAGCAGGGCATTCAGCAACATCGAATCGCCCAACGCCGACAGCGGAAAGAGTACGGCGGCAGCGATACCCATGCGCTCGTTAGCCATCTTGCCATCGAGCCTCGTCATACGGAAAAACTCACAGCAGCACAGACCGCTCATGACGGAAACAAAGATGGCCGTAGGGACGATACCCAAAACCAGACACAGGATAAAGACGACGGCGTAGACGATACCGGCGGCGGCCCGGGTGATGAAGCCCGCAAGCCACGAACCGGTGCCATTCTTTGCTGCAGGCGCTCCCGCAGCGGCAGCCTTGCGCGCAGGCGCCGCGGAAACTGGCGTCTTGGGAGCAGATGCCTTGGGACGATCGGACACGATTAAGCCTCCTCGGTCTTACTCAGTCCACCAAACCTACGGTCACGGCCCTGATAGGCCAAAATGGCGTCGACAAGGCCCCAACGATCAAAGTCGGGCCAATAGGTATCGGTGACGTAGAATTCGGAATAAGCCACCTGCCACAGCAGATAGTTCGAAAGGCGCAGCTCACCAGAAGTGCGAATCACAAGCTCAGGATCGGGAAGGCCGGCGGTATAGAGGTGGGAAGCCACCATGTCGTCATCAATTGCGCCAGGATCGATCTTACCGGCGGCAGCGTCGAGTGCGATCTGACGGACAGCGCGGGTAATCTCGGCACGCGCGCCGTAGTTGACGGCAAGCGCCAGCGTCATACCGGTGTGATCGGCGCACTCGGCAAGACCGCGTTCAAAAACGTCGCGGGTCTTCTTGGGCAGCGCGGAAATGTCACCCAAAAAGACAACGCGCACGTTTTCGCGCTTCAGAAGCGGCAGCTCGTCGATAAACGTCTTGGCAAACAGATGCATCAAGACGTTGACCTCATGCTGCGGGCGGTTCCAGTTTTCGGTAGAAAACGCATAGGCAGAAAGCACGTCGACGCCCAGACGCACGCAGGCAGTAATAATCTCGCGAAGGGAGACGATACCCGCCTTGTGGCCCTCAGTGCGTGCAAGACCGCGCGACGTGGCCCAACGACCGTTGCCGTCCATGATGCACGAGATATGGTGCGGAATGTTATTGAGGTCAAGGTCGGAAAAACCGACGCCCGCAGGGGCGTCGGCAAAGTACTCGACCAGTTTATGCTCGTCGTATTGCACCTTAGATCTCCATGACCTCGGCTTCTTTTTCCTTCAGAAGCTCCTCGACCTTGGCGACATACTCATCGGTGTGCTTCTGGACCTTGGCCTGCTCGCGACGGACATCGTCCTCGGTGAGCTCCTCATCGCGCTCGAGCTTGTTGTTGAAGTCGCGACGGATGTTACGGATAGACACCTTGGCCTGCTCAGCGTACTCGCGGCACTCCTTGACGAGCTCGCGACGGCGCTCCTCGGTGGGAGCCGGGAACGGCAGACGAACGACGGTGCCATCGGAGTTGGGGGTAATACCCAGATCGGAAGCGCCGATGGCCTTGACGATAGCATTGATAAGCGCCTTGTCCCACGGCTCGATGAGCAGCATGTGGGCCTCGGGGGTCTTGACGGCGGCAACCTGCGTGACCGGCGTGGGAACACCGTAATAATCGACGGTGATGTCGGACAGAATGTTAGCGTTGGCGCGGCCGGTACGAACCTTGGAGAAGTTATGCTTGAGGGACTCGAGCGACTTGTCCATATGGGCGGTGATGTTCTCTGCCATGCTTAATCCTCCTGATAGACGAGCGTGCCGACGGGCTCACCCGAAAGCGCGCGCTTGACGGTGTCCTCGCCATCGATGTTGAGGACCAAAATCGGCATACGGTTATCCTGGCACAGTGCCGTAGCCGTGGAATCCATAACCTGCAGACCGCGGACGAGAACCTCGTGATAGGTAATTTTGTCAAAACGGACGGCATCGGCGCACTTGACGGGATCCTTGTCGTAGATGCCGTCAACCTTGGTGGCTTTAATCAGAATCTCGGCGCCGATCTCGCACGCACGAAGAGCCGCGGCGGTGTCGGTCGTAAAGTACGGATTGCCCGAACCGGCAGCGAAGATGACGACATTGCCCTTGGACAGATGGTTGATAGCGCGGCGACGAATATAGGGCTCGCAGATCTCGTTCATCTGGATAGCGCTCATCACGCGGCAGGGAACATCGTTATGCTCGAAGGCATCCTGCAGGGCGAGCGCGTTCATAACGGTTGCCAGCATGCCCATGTAGTCGGCCTGAGCACGCTCCATGCCACCGGCAGCGCCGGCCATGCCGCGGAAAATATTGCCACCGCCGACAACGACGCCGACCTCATGACCAACAGCGAGCAGTTCCTTGACCTGCTTGGCAAGATGGTCGGTAACCTTGGGGTCGATGCCATAGTGGCCGTCGCCCATCAGTGCTTCGCCGGAAAGCTTCAGAAGCACGCGTTTATATCGGATGTCGGACAAAGCGATCCTCCTTTAATTAGACTTTCAATATGATAACAAAGGCTTAACGGGGAGCCATGAAAAAGCAGGCTGTGAGTAAAACCCACAGCCTGCTCATTACCAGCTACAAGAGCTTATTTACTCGCCACGGACCAGACGGTCAAAGGCAACGACGGTAATGGTGTCGCCGAGCTCCTTGGAGACCTGCTCAGCGTACTTCTTGATGGTGAGGGAGCTGTCCTTGATGAACTCCTGCTCGGTGAGCACGGACTGCTTGTAGAACTTCTCCAGACGGCCGACAGCCATCTTCTCCTGAATGGCCTCGGGCTTACCGGACTCGGCAGCCTGAGCCATGTAGATCTGCTTCTCGTGCTCGACGGTCTCGGCCGGGACCTGATCGCGGGTAGCGCAGATCGGGGCGACGGCGGCAACCTGAAGAGCAACGTCATGAGCGAAGGTCTTGAAGGACTCAGCCTGAGCGGTCTCAGCCTTCTCGAAGGCAAACTCGACGAGGACGCCGATCTTACCACCCATGTGGATGTAAGAAGCGAGCGCGCCGTTCTCGACCTTGCGGGCGGCGAAACGGGAGATCTTCATGTTCTCGCCCATGATGTGAATCATCTCGGTGAGCTCGGAGGAAACGGTCTCCTCGCCCATCGGCTTCTCGAGCAGAGCGTCGACGTCAGCAGGCTCGGTGGTAGCGACAACCTCGGCGACCTTGGAAGCAAAGCCGGTGAACTTGGCGTTGGAGCCAACGAAGTCGGTCTCGCAGGAGAGCTCGAGCAGAGCGCCGGTCTTGCCATCCTCGGAGACGAACGCGGCGACAGCGCCCTCGTTGGTCTCACGGCCAGCCTTCTTGGCAGCCTTGGCAAGGCCGTTCTTACGCAGAACGTCGACAGCGGCGTCCATGTCGCCGTCAGCCTCGACGAGAGCCTTCTTGCACTCCATCATCGGGGAGTCGGTCATCTCGCGGAGCTGCTTGACCATAGCGGCGGTAATCTGGGCCATTGTGGTTCCTTTCAAAGAGATGAAAAAGAATTAACTAAGACTGATTTACTCGGCCTTGGGCTCAGCGGCCATCTCGGCCTCGGAGACCTGCTCCTTGCCGGAGCCAGCGAGGCAGGCGTCAGCCATGAGCTCGCACATAAGGGTAACAGCGGAGATAGCGTCATCGTTGCAGGGGATGCCGTACTCGACCTCGTCGGGATCGGAGTTGGTGTCGATCAGAGCGACGACGGGGATGTTCAGGCGCTGGGCCTCCTTGATGGCGTTCTCCTCGCGCTTGGTGTCGATGACGAAGAGAGCCTGGGGCAGACCCTTCATGTCGCGGGCGCCACCGAGGTTGGTCTGGAGCTTGGTGAGCTCCTTGCCGAGAACAGCCTGCTCCTTCTTGGGCAGAACAGCCATGCGGCCGTCCTCGACCATGGCCTCGAGCTCCTCCATGCGGTTGATGCGGGAGCGGATGGTGACGAAGTTGGTCAGCATACCGCCGAGCCAACGCTGGTTGATGTAAGGCATGTTGGCGCGCTCAGCAGCGTTCTTGACGGCCTCCTGAGCCTGCTTCTTGGTGCCGACGAACAGCACGTTGCCGCCCTTGGCGACGTTCTTGACGAAGGTGTAGGCCTGGTCGGCGTCGAGGATGGTCTGCTTGAGGTCGAGGATGTAGATGCCGTTGCGCTCACCGAAGATGAACGGCTTCATCTTGGGGTTCCAGCGACGGGTCTGGTGACCGAAGTGGCAGCCGGCCTCGAGCAGGGTGCGGATATTAATCTTGGTAGCCATGTTAAACCTCCTGTGGTTTGCCTCCGCGCGGGGTCATCCTCCAAAACCAACCCGGACATGTGCTACCAAAGCCCGGGCACCACGGTATGAAGTAGCCGCGCGTGCGTGATAAAAACATGTTGCCGTGAAGCAACCCGATGAATGATAGCAGGAATGCATCTTCCTGCCAACCCGCAATCAAAACCACACACCTGAGTGCGGCGCGGGACGTCCCAGCCACTATTCGCCGCGGGGATGGGCTTGAGCCACGGCGCGTTTGAGCCGATCGGGCGTGAGGTGCGTATAAATCTGCGTCGTGGACAAGCTCGCATGACCCAGCAGCTCTTGAACCGAGCGCAGGTCCGCACCGCCCTCGAGCAAGTCGGTCGCAAAGGTATGGCGCATCGCATGCGGGGCGATGTCGGCCGGAATGCCGGCGAGCGTCGCCAGCGTATGGAACCGCCGCCTGAGCATGGCGGCGCTCATGCGATTGCCGCGCGCCGATATAAGCAGCGGATGCGGCCCGGTAGCGAGGTCACGGCGCTTTGCACGAGAGAGCAACTCCGGCCTCCCCTCCTCAATATAGAGACGCGTCACCTCGAGTGCGCGACGATACAGAGGGACGATACGTTCCTTGCTCCCCTTGCCCCAAAGGCGCAGCGTACGTTCGGACCAAGCGATGGACTCCACATTGAGTGCAGCGAGCTCAGAGATACGAGCACCCGAGGCATAGAGCAGCTCGAGCATCGCCGCATCGCGCAGTCCCGCGGGCGTCGAGGTATCAGGCGTCTTGAGCAGCGCCTCGACCTGATGGGTCGTAAGGACGCCCGGCAGGTCACGCGGCAGCTTGGGCGATGCGATCGCCGAGGCCACATCGCCCTCGACAATCCCCTCGGCAGCCATCCAGCGATAGAGAGATCGGATAGCCGACAGGTGCGCCGCAAGCGTTCGGGGAGCCACCTGCTCACGCGAAAGCTCGGCAAGATAGCGACGAATGGTGCGCACGTCGGCAGCGAAAGCATCGATATCCTCGCGCTCGCACCAGGCAGCAAAGCGCTCCAACCGCGAGCCATAGGCCGTCACCGTGTTGGGAGAAAGACCCTCGACACGTGCGATGTAGGCGATAAACGAGTCGACGGTGTCGTACAGGTCACAGGCTATGACCGGTCGCCTCCAAACAGATCGGGTCGAGTGGCCAGATAGGCATCAAGGGCCTCGAGCGCACGGTCCGCATAGGCCTGGTAGCGGTCGCGCTTGCTGCGGCGCTTACCATCCTCGAGTGGCGGCACCAGGCCAAAGTTGACATGCATGGGCTGATAGCCCACGGTGGCAGGATCGGTCGCATAGCCCACGAGCGCACCCAGGGCGCCCACGCGCGGCAACTCGACGCCCGCAGCACCGATAGCCTCGGCATAGGTGTTGAGTGCCGCGAGCAGACCGGTCGCCACGGCCTCCATATAGCCTTCGGTGCCGGTGATCTGACCGGCCAGGCGCACGCTCGTACCGGGCACGGCAAAGGTGCCATCGAGCACGTGCGGGGCGTCGACAAAGGTATTGCGGTGCATGACACCGTAGCGGAAGAACTCAGCGTTCTCCAGACCCGGCACCATATGGAAGACGCGCTTCTGCTCGCCAAAGGTCAGGTTGGTCTGGAAGCCCACCAGGTTATAGGCGGTCTTCTCCTTGTTCTCGGCACGCAGTTGAATCGCCGCCCAGGGGCGACGTCCGGCACGCGGGTCGGTGAGGCCGACGGGCTTCATGGCGCCAAAGCGAATGGCGTCCTTGCCGGTGCGCGCAACCTCCTCGGCAGGCTGGCATGCCTGGAACAGATCGCCGCCCTCAAAGTCCTTGAGCACCACGCGGTCGGCCGTGGTAAGTGCCTCGATAAAGGCCTCGTACTCCTCCTTATTGAGTGGAGCGTTGAGATAGTCGCCGCTCCCCTGTTCCTCGTAGCGCGACTGCGAGAACAGCACGTCCATATCGAGCGTGGAGGCATCGACGATCGGCGCCGCGGCATCGAAGAACGCAAGGGCGTCGCCACCGACGAGCTTCATGACCTCTTCGCTCAGTGCCGGCGAGCACAAGGGGCCAGCGGCAATGACCACATGGCCCTCGGGAATCTGCGTGACCTCGCCATGAATGATCTCGATATTGGGACGGGCGGCAACCTCGGCCTCGACAAGCTCGGAAAACTTGACACGGTCGACCGCCAGGGCCCCGCCGGCGGGAACGGCCGCACGATGGGCGCAATCGAGCAGGACCGAGCCCATGCGCTCAAGCTCGGCCTTCAGCAAACCAGCCGCAGAATCCGGACGGGTCGACTTAAACGAATTGGAGCAGACGAGCTCTGCCAGGTGATCGGTATGGTGGGCCGGGGAGCTCACCTGGGGGCGCATCTCGCACAGCTTTACGGCAAACCCGCGGTCTGCCAGCTGGATCGCGCATTCCGAACCTGCCAGACCGCCACCGATAACCGTCACCTGATCAAACAGCATCTGCAAACACCTTTCTAATTGACACGTTTTCCATTGTGACCGAAGGGTGTCTGGGCGTGAAGGGCAAACTTGGAGGGCGCATACCTTCCATCCATCATGCGCTCGATAAGGCCCTCGAGTTCAAGCGAGCCCAAGAGCTTGAGCACTCCGACGGCATCGAGCGAGACAAGCGCCGCGATGTCGTCGACCTTGAGCGGAGAGGCGATGAGCGCATGCATCACGGTCTGCTGTGTTGGATCCAGGTCGGCAATGCCGGGCGCATCGGGGCGCGAGTAGCGCAGGGTGCCGTAGATGCGTGAGATAGCCATCTCGATAGATTCCTCGTCGATGATGCAGCAGGCCCCGTTCGCAATGAGGTAATTCGTGCCACGCGACTCGGGCGATAGGATCGACCCCGGCACGGCAAGAAGTTCGCGCCCCAAATCCATAGCAGCCTCGGCTGTAGAAAACGTCCCGGAAGGCATACCTGCCTCGGATACAAAGAGGGCTTGTGACAGTGCCGCGATCACGCGATTGCGGCGTGGAAAGGCAAACTTGCGCGGACCCATGCCCCACGGGGATATCGACACGACCGCGCCACCCGTATCGAGCGTGCGCGTAATAAGCCCCGCACTCGAACGCGGGTAGACCACGTCGGCGCCCGTCCCCAGCACCACGACATGTTTGCCGCCGGCGTTGACCGCAGCCCAACCCGAGGCCTGGTCACAACCGACCGCGCCGCCCGAAACAACCGTCACGCCCGCCTCGACCGCCACCTTTGCCGCAAGCTCTGCCACGGCAAGACCATACGGTGAGGCCTTGCGCGCGCCGATGATGGAGAGCGCAGGCGTCGAAAGCACCTCGGGGTTGCCGCGCACATAGAGCGTCTGGGGAACATCAGAAAGCTCCAAAACAGTCTCGGGATACAACGCGTCACCTGGATGCAGCTCAAAGGTCCCCTCGGCCATCACTGGTCCCTCCTTCCCTGGTACATCGCCGCCTCGAGCACGTGGTCCTGCGTCACCTGCTCGCTCTCGGCGACGTCGGCGATGGTACGCGCGATACGCACCAGGCGTACGATGCCGCGGCCCGTGAGATGCGTGCGCTTCGACAGGCCGAGCACACACTTCTCCGCCGCAGCATCGAGCTCAAAGGTCGAAACGACGCCGTCAATGGACCGCGTCTCGTCATCCTCGGCCTCGGCATCCACATCGTCCATACGGGACTCGCGCCAGGCGCGAAAGGCGCGACCGCGCACAACGTAGTCACGCAACTCGGCCGACGACATACCCTCCGCACCCTCGATAATCACTTGGGGGTCGGGACGGGTCACATCGATCATCAAGTCGATACGGTCGGCCAAAGGACCGCGCAGCTTTGCCCGATAGCGCTCCACCATCGATGCCGAGCAGCGGCATGGCACCTCGCGATCGCCCAAAAAGCCACAGGGGCAGGGATTGCTCGCAGCCAGCAACTGAAAGCGCGACGGGAAGGTAAAGGCCCCGTCGACACGCACGATCCTCACATAGCCGCGTTCGATGGGCTGACGCAGCGTCTGCAGCACACCCGTGGGAAACTCGGCAAGCTCGTCCAAAAAGAGCACGCCGCCATGAGCAAGGCTGATCTCACCCGGATGCACCGGGCGTCCTCCGCCAATGAGGCCAGCCGTTGAAATGCTGTGATGGGGACTTCGAAACGGCCGATGACCTGCCAATAATCCATCGATGTTCTCACCCAAGACCGAATGGATGCACAGCGCCTCCTGCTGGTCCTCAACGGAAAGCTCGGGCAGGATGCCGGTCATACGACGGGCGAGCATCGTCTTGCCCGATCCCGGGGACCCGATCATAAGCAAACCGAGCACACCCGCTGCCGCCAGCGCCATGCCGCGTTTGGCAACCTCCTGCCCAAGCACGTCGGCATAGTCGAGCTCAGGCTCAAAGGTCGCCTCGACGACCTCGGAATCCAGATAGTGCCGAGCCGCCTCGCCCATACCATGGGCAAGCTGAGACAAATGATCGATAAAGCCGCAATCCACGCCCGCGAGTGGCACATGCTGGTCGGACCTGCCGGCGATAAAAGACAGCCCCATGTCGCGAGCCAATAGCTGAAACGCCACCTCGCCCTTGACAGGAAGGACCGTACCGTCCAAGCCAAGCTCACCAGCGATAAGACAACGATCGAGGTTGTCGCGGGGAATCTGACCATCGGCCGCTAGAACCGCGATGGCGATGGGCAGATCAAAGCCGCTACCGGTCTTGCGAATATCGCCGGGCGCCAGATTGACCGTAATGCCCGAGCGTGGGATCTCGAACCCGGCGGAGCGCATCGCGCAGCGAATACGACCGCGTGACTCCATCACCTCCATACTCGGGATGCCGAGCATCTGAATGCCCGGAACGCCACCGGCAAGCGAGACCTCGACCGTGACGTGAATCGCCTCGACGCCGCGGATGCAGGCCGCGTGAACGGCAAACGTCTCGAACGCCATCACGACACCTGCCAATCGAACGCGTTGTACTGATGCTCGATCTCGGCGATATGCCCGCCACGAATGGTGATACCCACGGCATCGAAGCGAATCGCCTTGAGCGGATAATGCTCCATAAGATAGCAACTTGCGATGCGGCGGTAGCGGCGTTGCTTTTGGGCGTCCACGGCCTCCTCGGGAAAGACCCGCGTGCTGCAATCCAGTGCAACGCGTCTGGTCTTGACCTCGGCCATCACCACGACATCGTCGAGCTCATCGAGCAGCACCAGATCGGCCTCGCCCTCGGTGCAACGATAACCCTGCTCCAGCAAGGAGTAGCCGCGCTCGTTAAAGTAGTCGATGGTGATCAGCTCGCCCAGCATACCCAGCTCGCGGGGACTGAGCCCCTTGATAAACTCGGGCGTCATCGCCCCGCAGTCGAGCTCGCCGTTTTCCCAACGCTCCTTGAGTTGCTGCGTCTTGCTCTTTTTGCTTGTGGCACTCATGGGGTCTCCTTTCCCGCACACTGCATTGCCCCGATGATGAGGGCACCTTTCATGCGGGTAAGTACCGGAAGCAAACCAAAAACTGACCAAATGCCGTCAAAAAACGGGCCGTACGCAGCAATGGTGTTGCATACGGCCCGCCACCAGCAGGTTTATAAAACTCCAGAGGTCCCTGTCTCCACAATTGACCTAGAAAAGGCGCTCAGTCTGCAGAAAGTTTCCGCAAAAGCTCACGCGGTGCAGAGGACAAAGTCCATGTTTGCGAATGGCCTCGATATGCTCGGGGCTCGCATAGCCCTTCGACTCGGCCAGATGGTACTCGGGATACTCGGCGTCGTACTCGACCATCATCTCGTCACGCGTCACCTTAGCCATGATGGACGCCGCGGCGATACAGGCGATTTTGGCATCGCCCTTCACCACGTCGCGCTCGTTGGGAACGGCGCCCAGGGGGTTGCCATCCATGAGGACACAGTCGGGTTCAAGTCCCGTATCGGCCACGGCGCCCGCGACGGCGGCACGAATGGCACGCGCCATGCCCATATCATCGATATCCTTAGGCGCGATATGGCAAAAACCGATCGCCGTCGCCACCTCGGCAATCTTCACCGAGAGCAGCTCGCGGCGCGCCGGCGTGAGCTTTTTGGAATCGTTGATGCCCCAGACGCGCGGCTTCATGGGAAGGCACACGGCGCACACCGTCAGGGGACCGGCCACCGATCCGCGACCCACCTCGTCGACACCAACGATCACCCCATCGCCGCCAAGCTCATGCATAAGCTCGTACATGTCATTGACGCGCTCGCGCTCGGCAAGCTCTTTGGCATGGCGTTTGAGGGCGCGTTCGCAAGCCTTGATCACCTGCTGGCGCGGGTCCTCGCGATAATGCTCCACGAGGGCGGGAATCTCCTCAAACGTAGCGCTCGCCAGCTCACCGGCAACCTGCGATGCCGAAACCGAGCTCGTCATGTTGGCCATACCAGGCCCTCCTTGCATGCAAATCAGATAAAAAGAAGGGCCACCCGAAGGTGACCCTTGTGTCCAAACGAGTGGACAGACGCTGCGATCTTCTTAGCGCTTCTCGGGGATGCGAGCAGCCTTGCCCACCTTGTCGCGGAGGTAGTAAAGCTTGGCGCGACGGACGCGACCATGGCGAACGACCTCGAGCTTGGCGATCTTGGGGCTGTGAAGCGGGAAGGTACGCTCAACACCGACACCGAAGGACATCTTGCGGACGGTGAAGGTCTCGCGGGCACCGGCGCCGGCCATGCGGATGACGTCGCCCTGGAAGACCTGGATGCGCTCGCGGTCGCCTTCCTTAATGCGGTAGTGAACCTTGACGTTGTCGGCGACGCGAACCTGAGGAATGTCCTCGCGGATCTGCTGACGCTCGATTGCGCGGATGTAATCCATGTGCAATTCCTTACTCTTCTAGAGGTGCCGTACCATCTTGGCCGGCACGTAGTTGAACAAACTTATTCGAGTATACACGCGCGGGTTTCTGCTGCAAGAACAATTTTTTACGCAGACAAAAAGACAAAACCCGCACATGATAACCGCCCGCCTCACGAATGAGACGGGCGGCATGAAGGGGGCTACACTAGACGTCGATGTGCGGGGCGCTAGGCGTTGCGCTTGGCCTCGAGCTTGGCCTGAGCGGCAGCCAGGCGTGCGAGGGGCACGCGATAGGGCGAGCAGGACACGTAGTCCACGTCGGCCACGTTAAACAGGCCCTTGATGGACTTGGGGTCGCCGCCGTGCTCGCCGCACACGCCAAAGTGCATGTCGGGATTGGTGGCGCGACCCTTCTCCACGGCCATGCGCACGAGCTCGAGAACCGCCGTGTCGATGGTCTCGAAGGGGTTGTCCTTCAGGATCTTCTTGTGCAGGTACAGCGGAATGAACTTGGCCTCGGCATCGTCGCGGGAGAAGCCAAAGGTCGTCTGGGTAAGGTCGTTGGTGCCAAAGCAGAAGAAATCGGCGTGATGGGCGATCTCGTCAGCAACCATGCAGGCGCGCGGCAGCTCGAGCATGGTGCCCACGGGAATGTTGAGTTCGACGCCCTCCTCGGCGAAAACCTCGGCGATCACGCGCTCGATGACCTCGCGGGTCTGGACATGCTCGGCCGTGATGGAGACGAGCGGCACCATGATCTCGGGGCGTGGGTCGACGCCCTCCTTGATAAGGCGGGCAGCAGCCGTGGCAACGGCGCGAACCTGCATGAGAGGCAGATCGCTAAAGACGACGGACAGGCGCACACCACGCAGGCCCAGCATGGGGTTGGACTCGACCATGCTGTCAATGCGACGCAGGCGGGTGCGCAGGGCGGCAAGCTCTTCCTCGCTGGCGCCAGCGGCTTCCTTCTTGGTGATGGCGACCTCGAGCTCGCGAGGATCATCCAGGAACTCATGAAGTGGCGGATCGAGCAGGCGAACGACCACATCGCGACCGGACATGGTCTTGAACATCGCCAGGAAGTCCTCGGTCTGGACCTTGAGCAGGTCGGCCAGGGCCTGCTGCTTTACGGCCTCGTCATCGGACAGGATAAAGCTCTGGATGATGTTCTTGCGGTCGCCCAGGAACATATGCTCGGTGCGGCACAGGCCGATGGCTTCGGCGCCAAACTCGAGCGCGAGTGCAGCATCCTCGGGGTTGTCGGCGTTGACGCGCACGTGGTTGGCGTGGCCGCAGGTCTCGTCCAGACGGATCTCGTCGGCCCAGGACAGGATGGTGTCCAAGTCGCCGGTGAGCTCTGCAGAGACCAAGTCGACCGCGCCGTCGACGACGATGCCCTGGGTGCCGTCGATGGAGATGATGTCGCCCTCATGCAGCAGGCGGTCACTGCCCTCGATGTGCACGACCTTCTCGGCGGCGTCGATATGGAAGCTTTCGACACCGCAGACGCAGGGCGTACCCATGCCGCGAGCGATAACGGCGGCGTGGCTCGTCTTGCCACCATGGCTCGTCAAGATACCCTCGGCAGCGACCATGCCCTTCAGGTCGTCGGGGTTGGTCTCCCAGCGAACCAGAATGACCTTGTGGCCCTCGTTGGCGCGCGCGACGGCGTCATCACACGAGAACACGACCTCGCCCACGGCGGCACCGGGGCTGGCGTTAAGACCGGTAGCGAGCGCCTCGTACTTCTTGGGGGCGTCGAACTGCGGGTGCAGGAGCTGGTCGAGCTGTGCAGGGTCGATGCGGCTCACGGCCTCCTCGCGGGTGATGAGGCCCTCCTCGACCATCTCGATGGCGATGCGCAGGGCGGCGGTGGCGGTGCGCTTGCCCACGCGGGTCTGGAGCATCCAGAGCTTACCCTGCTCGATGGTGAACTCGATATCGCACATATCGCGATAGTGGTCCTCAAGCGTCAGGAAGACACGCTCAAGCTCCTCACCTGCGGACTCGAGGCCTGGGGTGGTCTTGAGGTCGGCGATGGGCTCAGTGTTGCGGATGCCGGCGACGACGTCCTCGCCCTGGGCGTTGACCAGAAAGTCACCGTAGAACTCCTTGGTTCCGTCGGCCGGGTTGCGCGTAAAGGCGACGCCGGTCGCCGAGGTCTCGCCCTTATTGCCAAAGGCCATAGCCTGGACGTTGACGGCGGTGCCGAGCTCATCGGAAATGCCATGCTGCTTGCGGTAGATGCAGGCGCGCTCGTTCATCCAGCTGCCAAAGACGGCCTGGATGGCAAGGCGCAGCTGAAGCTCCGGGTCGTGCGGGAAGACGGGCTTGCCGTCAGCGACCTCAAGCTCGGGATACAGGGCAGCCTCGACGTTCTCGGAGAAGATACCCTTGAAGGTCTCGACGAGTTCCTGCAGGTCCTCGGCCGAAAGCTCGGAATCGACGCGAACGCCGGCGACCAGGCGGGCCTGGGTCAGGGCATTCTCGAACAAGTCGGCATCGACACCCATGACGACGTTGGAGAACATCTGGATAAAGCGGCGGTAGCTATCCCAGGCAAAGCGCGGGTTTTGCGTCTGGGCGATAAGGCCCTGGACGGAATCGTCGTTGAGGCCCAGGTTGAGAACCGTGTCCATCATGCCGGGCATGGAGAACGGAGCGCCCGAGCGGACCGACACGAGCAGCGGATCGGAGGCATCGCCGAGCTTCTTGCCGCAGCGGGCCTCGAGGTCGACCTCGGCGGCAACGATCTCGTCGAGCGCGCCCTCCGGCCACACGTTGCCGGCGCCGGAGTACTCAACGCAAGTCTGGCAGGTAATGGTAAAGCCACCGGGAACCGGCAGGCCGATACGGCTCATCTCGGCAAGGTTAGCGCCCTTGCCACCAAGCACGAAGTTCATGGACTTGTCGCCCTCGGTGACACAGGCGCCCTGGGCGTCGGTTCCAAAACGGTAAACCCTCTTGCAATCGCTCACGATACTTCCCCTTCCATGCGCTTACGCGCACGACCGTGGTAACGAATCGACCCGCCGGATGCAGGCCGTGAGGGAACTATACGGCGGGTTTTGGGCAGGCTTGAGCAGAGGGTGCGCGGTTTGGTAAACGTGCTAAAACAGGCGGTAAACGGTAGGTAAAGTTGGTTACCTTATGAAGATAACACTACAAGAAGAATGCAGGTCAGATGCGATGTTTTTGCTAAATCGCTTTATCAATTCAGGCTATTTAGCCACTCCGATGATTTTTCTGGGACGGGGATTAAAAAATCATTGAGTACCTAATG